>CASEWY010000022.1 GCA_949291625.1 uncultured Bacillota bacterium | reverse complement strand
AAAATTTCAGCTAATTCACGACCACCGCAACCATACTGTCTACTTATTGTAATTACTGTATTTGAGTTCATATTTAATCCCTCGCTTTAATATTAAATAAATAATAAAATGCTCAACTTATCAAATATATAATAATAAATAAAAGTATATGATTTTTTTGAAAATTTATATTTTGAAAACGTTTACAATTAATCTGAAATGTACATTTCTATCTAAAAGCTTTGTTATTATTATATTTTATATCGGTACCAATAGCAATGTTTTATGTTGCTAAAATTTGTTTAAATGTTGTATATTATGTAAAATTATAAAAAAAGAACTGTACTAAAATTTAGTACAGTTCTTTTATCTTCATATTTATATATTATTTACTGATATCTTTCCAAGTACGTTCAAGTTCTTTAACGATTTCAGCATGTTTTTCTTCAGTAAGAGTAACTTTTGTTTTGTAAAGTAATGTTGCGATAAGAATGAACACAATTGGCACAGCAAACATGATTAATTCGAACATCATTTTATTGCTATCAGTAATGCTATCAGCTGTAGCTTTACCAGACATACCAACCCAAACAGCTGTGAAACCAACGATAGCACTTGTTACAGCACCGGATAATTTGTTAACTAATGGTCTGATGGAAAGGATAAGGGATTCATCACGGTGACCAATTTTTAACTGACCATATTCAACAGTATCTGTGATTGTCATTAATACTACTAAGAATACAAGTGGCTGTGGTAAGTTGAATAAACCAGCTGCGATTAATACTAATACAGAGTTTGTACCAGCGAAAGCATAGATGATCAATGCAACGATCATGATTACGATAGAATAGAAGAATAAGTTTCTTCTTTTGAATTTAGTTGTTAATACAGGGAATAAAGCAACTGCTAATAAACCAATGATAACGTTGATAATACCTAAGAAGGATAAATAAGTGGAATCACCTAAAATGTAAGCGAAATAATACATCTGGAAGGAGTTTACTAAGTCCTGACCGAAGCAGAAAATAAGGAATGTAATAGCGATCCACATTAACTGGTCATTTTTACCTAAGATAGAGAATACTTCTTTGAAAGTTGTTTCTTTTTTGTTTTCACGAAGAGCGGAAGCTTGTTCTTTTGTACCAAGACCAAGGATAACAGCACCTAATAAGGATACACCGCCACCGATTAAAGCGAAAGCTAACCAACCATTAGCATCACCAACACCGCCGTTAGCGTCTTTGGAGAAGAATAATACGATAGGAATAACCATTACTGTTACGAGCTGAGCACCAAATACGGAACCAATACGAGCAAATGTTGCTGTAATTTCACGTTCTTTAGAGTCGAAGGACATTGCTGGAACCATGGACCAAATAGCAACGTCTTTTGCTGAATAGAAGATATCCATTACTAAGTATAAAATAGCAAAGATAATTAAGTAGAGTAATGGATTAGATGTTGTTAAACCACCTAAGTCAGTGAACAAAATTGCTAAGCTTAAAGCTGCTACGAAACCACCAACGATAACCCATGGTTTAAATCTACCCCATCTAGTGTTTGTTTTATCGATAGTGTTACCAATGAATGGGTCAATGAAAAGTTCTGCTACACGAATTACAAGAATTACTGTCATGATGATACCGATCATGTATTCATTATGACTTTGATCTTCTGTGTTGAAAAGATTACTTGTGATGAACATGATAAAGTATGTGCTAACCATCATATAGAAGATATCATGTCCGAAAGTACCGCAAGCATATGATATGCGTTGCATAAGTTTATTACCATTATTACCTGACATTTATAAGTCCTCCTAAATAAAATTATAAATATTTAATAAAAAAATTATTAACAAAACTTATGTAGATAACAGCATCTATGCTGTTACCCTTCTATATTCTTTAGTTCTTTTATTCTTGAACTTTATTAATATATTCAATGATAGCATCTGCTATTTTGTCTAAAGATGCATTGCTAGTATTTACAATTAAATCATAGTTAGAAGCTTCGCCCCATTTTTTACCTGTGTAATAATTATAGTATCTAGCTCTTTTTTCATTTTCTTCGTTTAATTCTTTTAAAGTTTTACCTTCGTAAACTTCTTTACCTCTTTTTTCTCTATATTCATCGTTTGCACAAACGAAAATGGAGAAATGATTTGGCATATCTTCTAATACATAATCAGCACAACGACCTAAGATAACACATGCTCCATCGTTAGCAAGTTTTCTTACTACACTAGCTTCAGATAAGAACATACCTCTGCTGGATTC
>CASEWY010000021.1 GCA_949291625.1 uncultured Bacillota bacterium | reverse complement strand
GCTTCTTTTACACCAACATTATAAATATGATTAGCATAATAAAAGACCTTATTTAAATAAGCTTCATCATTTTTATTAATATCTAATCTTAATGTTAATGTAAATTCGCTCATGTTATCACCTTTATTAATCTTTTATATTTTTTTATCTTTAATAACTTTGTGTTATATATATTCCATCTTTTGTCATTATCCTACATTAATAAAAACAAAATATTATTAAATAACATTACATGAGTTTCTTTTGTCACAATTTTTACCCGCGAATGAATTCGTGGACTATCTTGCGAAATTTATTGTATAAAAAGCTACATGCATTAAACTTGTATATTTCATATGGACCTCCTATTTGATATTTATATGATAACATGTTTAGATAATACTTAATTACAAGTTAGTTTATTGGATCTGTTACATTAATTTGATTTATTATATAATTAAAAAGTGATATGAGGTAATAATTGTGAATAATATATATGAAGAATTAGACTTAGGTATGCGTAGTGCTTTTGTAGATAGTAGTGTTAATTCATTATTGTCTTTTAGGTCAGAATTTATTTCTAATGATTATATTAAGGGTAAAAAGTTATTAGTTTCTTTAGAAGAGGAATTATCTTTTTGTGATTCATTTTGTATTAGTGTCGCATTTATTACTCAAAGTGGTATTACGCCTTTATTACAGGCTTTAAAAGATTTAGAAAAAAGAAATATTAAGGGTAAAATATTAACGACTGATTATTTATTATTTACTGAACCAAAGGCTTTAATTAAATTAGCTTCTTTTAAGAATATAGAATTAAAAGTGTTTGTTACAGATAGTAAAGAGGGTTTTCATACCAAAGGCTATATTTTTAAAAAAGGGGAGATTTATCGTATCATTATTGGCAGTTCTAATATGACTTTAAATGCTATTACGGTTAATCGTGAATGGAATACAAGAATAGTTTCAAGTATTAATGGGGAAATAGCTAGAGATATTTTAAATGAGTTTGATAATTATTGGTATAGTGATAATGCGAAAGCTTATGAAGATATTATTGATGATTATCAACAAAGATATGCTTTAAATAAACAAAGAAGAATAGTTATTAATAGTAGTATTTCGGATGAAGATAAAAAAATATTAGCTCCTAATAAGATGCAACAGGCATTTATCGATAATTTAAGAGAAATGATTGATAATGAACATGTTGATAGAGCTATGCTTATATCGGCTACCGGTACAGGTAAAACATATGCTTCAGCTTTTGCTTTAAAAGCTTTACATGCGAAAAGAAGTTTATTTATAGTGCATCGTGAACAGATTGCTAAACAGGCGCTGACTAGTTATCGAAAAGTATTTGGTTTTAATAAAAGCTATGTTTTGCTTTCAGGTAATTCTAATGATATTGCGACTGCTAAAAATGCGGATTTTGTGTTTGCTACGATGCAGATGATGGCTAAAGAAGAAATTAGAGAACAATTTGCTTATAATCATTTTACTGATATTGTTTTAGATGAATGCCATCATGTTGGTGCTGAAAGTTATAAAAAGATTATGAATTATTTTAAGCCAAATTTTTATCTTGGTATGACTGCTAGTCCAGATACGACAAGATTTAATGTCTATGAGATATTTAATCATAATATAGCTTATGAAATAAGGCTTCAACAAGCCTTAGAAGAAGATCTATTATGTCCATTTCATTATTTTGGTATTACGGATATAGAGATAGATGGCGATGATTTAGATATTGTTAATTTTAATCAATTAGTCAGTGATGATAGGGTTAATTATATTATCGAACAAGCTGAATATTATGGTTATAGTGGTGAGCGGGTTAAGGGTTTAATCTTTTGCAGTAGAAAAGAAGAAGCTTTTGAACTTTCTCGAAAATTTAATCAAAAAGGTTATAATACTGCGGTATTAACTGGTGAAGATAGTGAAGCTAAAAGAGAAGCGACTATTGAAAGTTTGACTAAAGATATTCCTAAAGGTTCAAGCGTTAAAGAGAATAATGCTTTAGATTATATATTTTCGATTGATATTTTTTCAGAAGGTATTGATATTCCTCAAGTGAATCAAGTAATAATGTTACGTCCTACTAAATCGCCAATAGTATTTATTCAACAATTGGGTAGAGGTCTAAGAAAATATCAAGATAAAGAATATGTAGTTATTTTAGATTTTATTGGTAATTATAATAATAATTTTATGATTCCAATTGCTTTATCAGGAGATCGTTCTTACAATAAAGACACGATTAGAAGATATATGATGGAAGGTACTAGAACAATTCCTGGAGCTTCAACTATTCATTTTGATGAAATTTCGCAAAAAAGAATTTTTAGTGCCATTGATAAGGCGAATTTTAGTGAAATTAAATTAATAAAAGATAATTATCTAAAATTAAAGAATAAGCTTGGTAGAATACCAGAAATATTAGATTTTGATAATTATGGAGAGATGGATATCTTTTGCATCATCAACAATAATAATTTAGGTTCTTATTATAAATTTTTAGAAAAATATGATAGTGATTATAGGATTAGATTATCTAATTTAGAAGCTAAATATATTGAGTTTATTTCTAAAAAGCTAGCAAATGGTAAAAGAATTCAAGAATTGATTTTGTTGGAACTTTTGATTGCTAAAGAAGCTGATTTTATAACTAAATGGAAACAAATATTGTTAGATGATTATAAGATACTAGTAAATGCTAATATGCAACAAAATATAATCAATATCTTTACGAATGAAGTTCCTAGTGGTAGTGCTAATAAAACTTATCAAGATTGTATTTTTTTGGAAAATATAAATGATTATATTATGATAAGTGAGAAATTTAGTAAATTGTTAGATAATAAGAATTTTTTAAATATGATTAAAGATTTGATTATTTTAGGTAAAAATCGTTATGAACAATATTATAAAAATAATAGATATAAAAATACTGATTTTGCTTTATATCAAAAATATACTTATGAAGATGTTTGCCGTTTATTAAATTGGGAACATAACCAAGTTCCTTTAAATATTGGTGGATATAAATATGATCAACAAACTAATACTTTTCCGATATTTATCAATTATATAAAAGATGATGATATTAGTGCTTCGACTAATTATGAAGATCGTTTTATCAATAACAAGCAACTTATTTCTATTTCTAAATCAGGTAGAAATATAAATTCCGAAGATGTTCAAAATTTTTTGCATGCTAAAGAAAGAAATATCGATGTAGAATTATTTGTACGTAAAAATAAAGATGATGAAATATCTAAAGAATTCTATTATCTTGGAAGAGTTGAAGCAACCGGTAATTATGAACAAATTACCATGAAGGATACTAATAAGACGGCGGTAGAAATTGAATGGTCTTTAGATACTAGTGTCAGGGATGATATTTATGATTATATTATTAAATAGAAGGAGTTAAGATGAAGTTAGTTAAAGTAGTGGCAGCAATCATAAAAGATAATGAGAATAAGATATTTGCTACCCAAAGAGGATATGGTGAATTAAAAGGAGGATGGGAATTTCCAGGAGGTAAAGTTGAAGATCATGAAACTTTACAACAGGCTTTAAAAAGAGAAATTAAAGAAGAATTAGACGTGGAAATAGAAGTAGAAGATTTTGTGACTAATATTGAATATGATTATCCTACTTTTCATCTATCTATGGATTGTTTTTTTGCAAGAATTAAAGCTGGTGAATTAAAGCTAAAAGAACATAGTAATGCTGCGTGGTTAGCATCAGATGAGCTTGATAGTGTTGATTGGTTGCCTGCTGATTTAACAATTATTAATTTAATTAAAGAAAAACTGTAGTGGTTTTTCTTTTTTTTAAATGGTTTAAAAGTTATATAATTAAATATAGGAAAATATTATTGGGAAGATTTATGAAGAATAATAATTTTACGATTAGTGAGTTTGCAAAAATGTTTAATGTTTCTAGGCAGACCTTAATTTATTATGATAAGATGGGAATTTTTAAACCGGAAATTGTTGATGAAAAGAATAATTATCGCTTATATTCTTCTAAACAGATTAAAACTTTTTTGAAGATTTTGCAGTTGAAGGATATGAATATTTCATTAAATGAAATTGTTAAAATTGTTAATAATAAAGATTCGTTATATACAAAGAAAATAATTGATGATAAATTGGAGGAAATTGAGAAGCATATTGATGATTTAAATGCTATTAAATTGCATTTGCTTAATAGTAAACATTATTATAGTTTGAATGATGAAGATTTTGTTTTAAATGTTCCTTTTGTTAAAGAGGAAAAAGAAGTATATGCTATATTTGAACCTTTAGTAGAAATTGATGGATATAGTATTCAGGATGAAATTGATATTTGTTATGCTAAGTGCATAAAAGATTTTAATAGTATGTGTAAGATGCCTTATGTTGGTATTGGGGCTAGTTTTGATTATGATATGCTTTTAAAAGGTAGACCTTTTGATAATTATAAGGCGATGATTTTAGTTAGTGATTGTTGCCACGATCATGAAAAGGTTAAAAGGATAGATGGTAGTAAATATTTATGCATGTATAAATATAATATGCCTGATGATCCTAGTGATATCTATGAGTTATTGAAGTATGCTAATGATAATAATTATGAGATTATGGGTAATTTTTATGATATTTGTATAATTGATGGTTATTATATGAATAGACTTAATGATTTAACTTGCCTTATGATACCTATAAAATAGTTTGACAGTATTGTAACTATACACTTTAAAATAATAGATAGGAACTATACGAGGAGGATATATAGTGAAAAAGATAATTATGATGCTTTTAGCTGTTTTGCTTCTAGCAACCGGTTGTAGCAGTAGTAGTTCTACAACTAGTTCTGAAACAAAAACAGGTAAAGCGAATGGCTTTGGCGGTTTAGTTGAAGTAACTGTTACCGTAGAAGGTGACAAAATTACAGGCTTAGAAGTAAGCGCTGACAGTGAAACACCAGATATTGGTGGAGCTGCTATTGAAACATTGAGTGCAGCTATTTTAGAAAGTGGTAGCGTTGATGTTGAAATGGTATCAGGAGCTACAGTAACAAGTACAGCATTGATTAATGCAATTAATAATGCTTTAGATCCTGAAGCTTATCCATTTGAAGAACCTGCCCAACCAACAAGTGCACCAGTAGAAGAAGTTAGTGCTGCTGATTTAACAATGGGTACTGCGGTATTTAGCACAGGTCGTTTAGGCCCTGGTAGTGATGATACGGATACGCCAGTTTATTCATTTAATGAAGTTTATGCTAGTGTATTATTTGATGCTGAGGGTAAAATCGTTGATATGTATTTAGATCAACTTGAAGTTGCTACACCTAACTATGATGGTGATGGTATGCCTCATTTTACTGGTTTCCCTGGTCAATCTTATAATTATGATGAAGATCATGATGCTAAAGTTGATGGTACGCAAACTAGTGATGAAGATATGTTTATGGCGGAAATTGAAAGTTGGGCTACTAAACGTGAAAGAGGCGATGGCTATTCAATGGGTACAGGTAAATGGTATCAACAGGCTGATAAATATGAAGATCTATTTGTTGGTATGACAGTTGAAGAAGTTGAAGATTGGTTCAATAAATATTGTTCAGATGCTAATGGTCGTCCACTTCAAGAAGGTTCTGAAGCTGAAGGTGACGCTGAAAAGTATGCTGCTTTAAGTGATGATGAAAAGGCAATGTTAGCTGATGTTACTAGCAGTGCTACAATGAGCTTGAATGATGGTCATGGTAATATTATTGGAGCTATTTTAAAAGCTTATGAAGTTCGTAAACCTGTTAATAGTGGTGAAATTGTTAAATTTGGTTTAGGCTTA
>CASEWY010000020.1 GCA_949291625.1 uncultured Bacillota bacterium | reverse complement strand
ATATATCCAATTACAAGAAGATATCGTTACTGTAGATCAATATAATGCTGCTCAAGCTGCATGGGAAGGTAAATAGTTCTCATATAAATAGTTTATAATCATGAGGGTTGATGCCCAAAGGTATCAACCTTCTATTTTTGCTAGAAAGGAAAATCTATGAAAAAATATATTTTTAGCCGTATTATAAAAGCGATCATAGCACTTTTCGTTGTCCTTTCTATCGTAATTGTTATGCTATTTACTCTGATTCCAAGAGAGAATATCTTTAAAAATGATACTTCAATCAGTAGGATGAAGGGTGATGAAAAAACATCATATATGTATAACAAATGGGATGAATTAGGATATTTAGATTTTATTACATATAATGAAATGTGTTATGCTTCATCAGATGATGTTAATGCTTGTATTAGTGGCGATGAAGAAGCATCTACAAAAGTTTTGCAACAATATGAAAATGATGGTTATACCATTGCTCAATTTAATGATGGTTCTTATTATGGCTATTATGAATATAATCCTTTGGAAATCTTAGGAAATTTTTATAGTCATTTTATTCAAATAGACCACCCAAACAAAATAGAAGATCCTGATAATCCAGATCTTGAAAGAAAATACTATATTGGATCTGATCAAAATGGTGTTCCAGCTGTTATGTGTAGTGGTTGTGAATACAAGTATCAGATATATTTTGATGGTAGCTTCCCATTTATCCATCAAAATATCATTAGTTTAGATTTTGGTACATCTTATCCAACAAAACTTGGTATAGATACAATGAATGTTATTGCGGGTGGACAAGGTAATGCTAAGATGGAAGAACAAACATTCCCAACTGGTTCTACCCAAAATAGCCCATTGATTCAACATTCATGTCGTTATAAAACTACTAGTACCTTAGATAGAATGGATACTACTAAGTTTACGGATAATTATGCTAACTGTGATACACAATATGATTCACCTTCAATGATTTCAACTTCATTGACTTTTGGTTTGATTTCATTATTTATTGCTTACTTAATTGCTATTCCTGCTGGAATATATATGGCAAGGAAAAAAGGCAAATTGGCTGATAAAATTGGTATTGTTTACATTAATTTCTTAAGTGCTGTTCCTTCCTTAGCTTTTATATTCTTTGTAAAACAAATAGGCCAAGGCTTTGGTTTGCCAGATAAATTCCCTCATTTTGGATTTGGTGATATTCGTTCATATATTTTACCAATTATCATTTTAGCATTATTAAGTACATCATCATTAATGATGTGGACAAGACGTTATATGATAGACCAATCTAATTCTGATTATGTTAAATTTGCTCGTGCTAAAGGTCTATCAGAAGGTGAAATTTTCAATCGTCATATTTTGAAAAATGCTATAATACCAATTGTTAACCAAATTCCAGTTTCAATAGTTATGACTATTAGTGGTTCAGTTATTACGGAAACGGTATTTGCAATTCCTGGTATGGGTAAGATGTTGCCTGATTCTATTAATATGCTTAATAATAACATGGTAATTACTTTGACCTTTATCTTTACAGGTTTATCAGTATTTGCTGTATTAGTTGGTGACTTGTTGATGACAGTTATTGACCCTCGTATTAAATTAACGGAGAAAGGAGAGTAGCAGATGACAACTAGCGAAAATAAATTTACTTTTGTTAAATTAGATGATAAAGCTTCTGAGCATATTGCTGCTCCTAAGTATTCATATTGGAATAGTGTTTTTAAAAAATTCTTTTCTTCTAAAGTTGCAATTTTTCTATTAATTGTATTAGCAGCAATGGTGGCTATGTCTTTAATTCATCCATTTATTTCTGGATATAGTCCATTAGATGCTCCAAATATTAACAATCCAAGTACTTGGTATAATCCACCTAGTGCTCAATTATGGTTTGGTACTGATAATGTTGGTAACTCACTATTTGATGCAATTTGGGTTGGTACAAGAAATAGTCTGTTGATTGCATTGACGGCAACTGCTATTTCAACGGTAATTGGTGTCATAGTAGGTATGTTCTGGGGTTATTCTAAAAGAATGGATGCTATAATGTTAAATGTTTATAACGTTGTAGCTAATATCCCTTACTTATTATTAGTTATCGTATTAATGTATGTTTTAGGTCGTGGTATTTGGCAAATGATTTTCTCATTATCATGTACTTCATGGTTATCTACTGCATATTTTATTCGTGTACAAGTTATGATTATTCGTGATCGTGAATATAATTTAGCTAGTGAATGTTTAGGTACACCTAGAACTAAAGTTATATTCCATAATATATTCCCATATTTGATTTCAGTAATCATGACTAGTTTAGCTAGAGACATTCCAAGTTTTATTTCTTATGAAGTATTCTTGACATATGTCGGAAATGGTCTTTCAGAAAAAGATGCTTCTTTAGGTCGTATGATTCAAAAATATTCTGCTTATATGACCTCTAGTCCATACTTATTCTGGATTCCAGTTGCATTTAGTGCGATTATTTCAGTTTCAATTTATGTAGTTGGTCAAACTTTAGCTGATGCTAGTGACCCACGTACACATATGGTTTAATTAAGGAGGTCTTAACATGTCAGAAAATAATATTATATTATCAGTAAAAGACCTTGAAGTTAAATTTAAAGTTCGTGATAGGGTCTTAACAGCTATTCGAAATATTAGTCTTGATTTTGAACAAGGTAAAACAGTAGCTATCGTTGGTGAATCTGGTTCTGGTAAATCAGTATTTACTAAAACTTTTACAGGAATGTTAGATATCAATGGCGAAGTTACTAATGGATCTATCATGTTTGAAGGTCAAGATTTAGCTAAGATTAAAAAGGATAAGGAATGGGAAAAAATCCGTGGTGCTAAGATAGCTACGGTATTCCAAGATCCAATGACTTCATTAAATCCCGTTAGAACAATTGGTTATCAAATTAGTGAAGTTATCATCAAGCATCAAAAGAAATCTAAAAGTGAAGCTAAGAAACTTGCTATTGAATTAATGGAAAAAGTAGGTATTCATGATGCTGCAAATCGTTATGATGAATATCCTTTCCAATATTCTGGTGGTATGCGTCAAAGAATTGTAATTGCCATTGCTTTAGCTTGTCATCCAAAGATTTTAATTTGTGATGAACCAACAACTGCATTGGATGTTACTATTCAAGCACAAATTATTAATCTAATTAAAGATCTTTCTAAAGAATATGGCTTTACAACTATATATATTACTCATGATTTAGGAGTAGTTGCAAATGTTGCCGATATGGTTGCAGTAATGTATGCTGGTCAAATTATAGAATATGGAACGGTAGAAGAAGTTTTCTATGATCCTCGTCATCCATATACTTGGGGTTTATTAGCTAGCTTACCTCAATTAGGTGTTAAAGGTAGTGAATTATATTCAATTCATGGAACACCACCATCATTATTTGAAAAAATTTATGGTGATGCCTTTGCCTTAAGAAGTGAATATGCGATGCAAATAGATTTTGAAGAAGAACCACCATTATTCTATGTTAGTGATACTCATTTTGCTAAGACATGGCTGTTGGATGAACGTGCACCAAAAGTTGAACCACCTAAGATTATTCAAAATTTACATGAACGTTTATTAGCTACTACTGATAAAGGAGGAAGATACCATGGATAATAAGGATACTATTTTAAAAGTTAAAGATCTTGAAGTAACCTTTGATTTAGGTGGTAAGAAAAAATTTACAGCAGTTAAGAATGTAAATTTTAATGTTTATCGCGGGGAAACTTTTTCATTAGTAGGTGAATCTGGTAGTGGTAAAACTACAATTGGTAGAGCTATTATTCGTATAAATCCATGTACAGATGGAGAAATTATATTTGAAGATAAAAAAATTAGTGGAAAACTAGATAAAGAAACGGAACAAATGGTAAAACGTAATATTCAAATGGTTTTCCAAGATCCCGCTGCATCTTTAAATGAGAGAGCTACTATTGAATATATCATTGGTGAAGGTTTAGATAATTTCCATCTATATAAAGATGAAGAAGATAGAAATGCTAAAATAGATAAAGTTTTGGATGCTGTAGGTTTATTACCAGAACATAAGTCTCGTTATCCTCCTGAATTTTCTGGTGGACAAAGACAACGTGTAGGTATTGCTAGAGCAATGGTTATGGGACCTAAGTTATTAATTGCTGATGAACCAATTAGTGCTTTAGATGTTTCTATTCGTGCTCAAGTTTTAAACTTAATTAAAAAATTCCAAAAAGAACGTGGATTAACTGTAATATTTATTGCACATGATTTATCAGTTGTTCGTTTTATAAGTGATAGAATTGCCGTAATTCATAAAGGAAGAATTGTTGAATTAGCTGAAACTGAAGAATTATTCCGTAATTCATTACATCCTTATACAAAATCTTTATTAAGTGCAGTTCCTGTTCCTGATCCAAAAATTGAAAAGAACAAGACATTGATTACTTATAATGAAGATATGCATGATTATTCAGTAGATAAACCTGCATTCCATGAAATTAAACCAGGACATTTTATCTGGGCAAATGAAGCAGAATTAGCTGAATATAAAAAAGAATTAGTTTAGTATAATAACCATTTAGATTTTATGTCTAAATGGTTATATTTTTTTAGTTACATTTTTTTAAAATAATAGTACAATATATGATGATTAGAAAGGATGTAATTATGGAAATTCAAGATATTAAGGCGTTGATTGAATTAGATGAAGCAACCCGAAAAGATATTGAAGAAGCGCACCGTGTTAAAAATGAACTGAAAAAAAGTGTAGCAGATGCTAAACAAAAAATTAGTGATGAGACATGGAAAGCGGTAAAAGAGCAAGTTGAAGTAACTAAAGTTGAAATAGATACTAAGGTGAAACAAGCTAGTCTTGATAACAAAGAAACTTTCGAAAATTCATCTTCACAATTGCGTACTATTTTTGAAAAAAATCATAAACAGTGGTGTCAGCAAATTGTTGAAAGATGTTTAAAATAGGAAGGGGATGTTAATATGACCAGTATGGCTGCTAATGCTATGAGTGCAAAAGCCAAGGCCATGTTATCCAATCGATTAACTGCCAATGATTATCAGATCCTATTACAGAAAAAAAGTGTTTCAGAAGTGGCTTCTTTCTTAAAGAATAATACATATTTTAAAGATGTATTAGATGGAATAAATGAATCATCTATCCATCGTGGTCAATTAGAAACATTAGTTAGAATGGATCTCTATAATCGTATTAGTCGCTTATTAAGATATTCTGATAAAAAAGAAGAAGAATTTTATCGTTTAATAGTATCGCAAAGCGAAATTTCTATTATTGTTGATTGTATTCGATCTTTTCATACAAATGATAAAACAATAATGATTTCTAAGATGCCTACATATATACAAGGCAAAATTTCTTTTAATTTAAAAGAATTATCTAAAGCTGATAATTTTGATGAATTATTAGCTGTACTTAAAAATACTGATTATTACAATATTATAAAAAAATATAAAACTGTTAATATGGATGAATTTGATTACGTTGGTTTAGAAAATGATTTAAATAGATTCCATTTTCAAAAGGTTTTTGATGTTGTTAATCGTAATTATAGTGGACAGGCAAAAAAAGAAATTTTAGAAGTTTATTTAGTAGAAATTGAATTGGATAATATAGCTAAAATTTATCGTTTGAAAAAATATTTTAATGTAGGTCCTAATCAAATTAAATCTTTGATTATCCCTAAATATTTATATTTTTCTTCACGAGAAATTGATGATATCATCTTAAATAAAAAAGCAGATGATATATTAGATGTTTTGGCTAATAGTCCGTATAAAAATTATTTGTCAAACAAAAACTTTAT
>CASEWY010000019.1 GCA_949291625.1 uncultured Bacillota bacterium | reverse complement strand
TTTAAAGATAATGACGATGAATATATGATTTTAGAAGAAGAAGATATTTTAGCTATTGTTGAATAGGAGGAATTAAGATGAGTAAAGAAATTCGTTTTTCTAAAGATGTAAGAGATGCTATGTTAAATGGTGTCAATACTTTAGCAGATGCTGTAAAAGTGACAATTGGTCCTAAAGGACGTAATGTTGTTTTAGACAAAGGTTATGGTTCACCTTTAATTACGAATGATGGTGTTTCTATTGCTAAAGAAATTGAATTAGAAGATGCTTTTGAAAACATGGGAGCAAAATTAGTATATGAAGTTGCTAATAAAACAAATGATGTAGCTGGTGATGGAACAACAACTGCTACAATCTTAGCTCAAAGTATGATTCAAAATGGTTTAAAAGCTGTTGAAAAAGGTGCAAACCCTGTTTTAATGCGTGAAGGTATTGATTATGCAAGTAAGGAAGTTGCTAAATATATTTTAGATAAATCTCATAAAGTAGAAACAAGCAATGATATTGAAAGTGTCGCAACTATTTCTTCTGGAGATAAAGAAATTGGTCAATATATTGCTCAAGCAATGGAAAAAGTAGGTAGAGATGGTGTTATCAGTGTTGATGAATCTAGTAGCTTTGATACTGAATTAGAAGTTGCTGAAGGTATGCAATATGACAAAGGTTATGTTTCTCCATATATGGTATCAGATAGAGAAAAAATGACTATTGATTTAGATAATCCTTTCATTATGGTAACAGATCAAAAAATCAATACTGTTCAAGAAATCTTACCAATTCTAGAACAAGTGATGCAATCTAACAAACCATTGTTATTAATTGCTGATGATTTTGAACAAGAAGTCATTTCAACATTAGTTGTTAATAAATTAAGAGGAACATTTAATGTTGTAGCTACAAAAGCTCCTGGTTTTGGTGATAATCAAAAAGAAATCTTACAAGATATTGCTATTTTAACAAATGCAAAATTCTATAGCAAAGACTTAAATATGAATTTAAAAGACATGCAAATGACTGATTTAGGTTCTGCTAAAAAGATTCATATTACAAAAGATCATACAACAATGATTGGTGGTGCTGGTGATAAAGCTGCTATTGATCAACGTGTGAAAGAAATCACTGAACAAATGAATAATGCAAAACAAGAATATGATAAGAAAAATTTTGCTGAAAGATTAGGTAAATTAAGTAATGGTGTAGCAATTATTAAAGTTGGTGGAGCTACTGAATCTGAATTAAAAGAAAAGAAATTAAGAATTGAAGATGCTTTAAATGCTACAAAAGCCGCTGTTAGTGAAGGTATTGTTATGGGTGGCGGTGTTACATTAGTAAATGCTTATGTTGCCCTTAAGAATCAATTAAAAGATACAAACGTTGATAAACAAAAAGGTATTAAAGTTGTCTTAGATGCATTACTTGCTCCAATGGGACAAATCGCAGAAAATGCTGGTTTCAATAGTGATGAAATTGTTGAACAACAAATGAAAGTTGAAGATGGACAAGGTTTCGATGCAAAAGATGGTGAATGGGTATCTATGTTTAATAAAGGTATCATCGATCCAACAAAAGTAACTCGTAGTGCTTTATTGAATGCTGC
>CASEWY010000018.1 GCA_949291625.1 uncultured Bacillota bacterium | reverse complement strand
AGTTATTGATAAAATTGGTTTAGATGGTGTAGTAACTTATTTGCAAAGCTTAGGTTTTTCTTGTGTTAAAGAAAATCCACAATTAGTTGATGTTCAATATGCTATCGGTGGTTCTAATTTCATTGTTAGTTGTGAAGAATTAGCTGCAGCTCATAGTGTTATGATGAATGGTGGATATTATATTCAACCACATGCTATAACGCGTATTGAATTCAATAATGGCAATGAACCATATGTAGCTAATTATGCTTCAAATCAAGTAGTTTCCTCTTCTACCGCCTTTATGATAAGCGATTTAATGCGCTATGCGGTTGAAGGACCTAGCTTCAACTATATGGAATTATTAAAACGAAATTATCCTGTATATGGTAAAACAGGTACTACTGACTGGGGAAGCGATGGTTTACAATATAACATTCCTCAAGGTGCTATCAAAGACAAATGGATGGTATCCGAAACAACCATGTATACCACTGCCGTATGGGTTGGTTATGAAAAAGGTGTGAAAGATGCTGATACTTATTTCAATCAAGCTAAAAACCAATTGAATATTCCAGGTAATATAAGTAGTTTGATTCTAAGCGCATTAACCGATGATAAAAATCCACCTGCTGTAACCCAACCTGATGATGTAACTACTATTACCCATATCTTAGCAACCTACCCATATGCATCACCAATTGAAGGTATGGATAGTGCCTATGTAACAACAGGCTATATTCAAAAAGATAAAGCTACTCTAGTATCACCTGAAACTACCGAAATTAGTGAATTAACTAGTTTCAACGCTAGCTTAAGTGATGATGGAACTTTAAATATCAATTGGGCAGTATATCCTGATGCAAGCAAATTAACCGTTGCCGAAGATACTATGGATTTATCATTAACAGTTGGCGATACTTATGTTGAAGCTTGGGGAAGACGCTTATTTGATTATACATGGATATATGGACCAATTCGCTATAAAGCAAGAATCATGCAAGATGGTCAACAAATCCAAGAAATTATAAGTGAGACGGAAAGTTTCAGTGGTCAAGTTGCCTTAAATCCTGGCAGTCATATTCAAGTTTGTGGATATTATGCCTTTGAATCTATGCCAACAACTTCCAATGAAATATGTAATGAATTTGAAATGGTAGATGCTGATGTTAAGATTACTATTCCTAGCAGCGATGCTAAAATGGTAGATTTAACCAATTGGGCAGGACCAAACAATTATAAATATGAAACTCAACAAGTTGTAGATGCTTCAAGAGCAGGTAAAACTGAAGTTCAATATAATGGACAAAATGTTTCTGGTCAAACAATTAGCGTTAAACAATCACAATTAGGAAATATAAGCTTTAAATTCATCGAATATGTAGCCCCTACTCCTACTTGTGGTGCTAATGCTTCACTTGTAAATGGTGCATGTGTATGTAACTCTGGATACCAAGGTGATCCAAATACTGGATGTACACCAATACCTCAAGAAACAACACCACCTTCTCCAGAAACAACACCTAGTCCTAGCCCATCGCCATCACCTACTCCTTCAGAAAGTCCAAATACACCAGATACTCCAAATAATGAATCTGGAGCTGAATAGTTCTTTGCAAAATGCAAAGAACTATTTTTATTGCTAAAATAAAAACCATATCAATCGATATGGCAATTTATTTTTTCGATAATTTAAAATTGGATGATTTTGATATATTGGTTTAAAATAATATGAGGTTAGGCTTTAAAGATGTTTGAGGTCGCATTAGTGCATATATGAATTTAAGTAATTCAATATGTACTTTTTTTGTATTATCATATAAATATGAAAGGACTTTTTAAATAAACAAAAAAAAGAAGTAGGCCAATCTTTCCAGAGAACACCCTACTTCCTTTTCCAAATCTAACAGTTTATTAAAACTATTAGGACAATATCATGATACTATATTAAATAGATTCAATCAATACTTTTGGTAAAGTTAAACTTCAAAATTTCTAATTCAAATATGATAATGTCTTAATATATCAAATTAGAAAATGTCCTAAATTCTAGGTGATCTAAAAATGGATGAAGTTGTTTTTCCTCATGCTATTTTATACTAGTTTTTTCTACAACCTCATCCATTTTTAGAGCATTTTTTTCTTTAATACATCTTTACGACAAAAACTAATAAATGGGCAATTATTACAATCAGGATTTATTGCTTTACACTTATAACGCCCAAAAAATATCATTAAATGATGAGCTTTATTCCATCTATTACGATCTATCTTTTTTTGCAATTTTCTTTCTACAGTTAAAACACTATCATTTTTATATGCTAACCTTAAGCGTTTAGCTATTCTTTCTACATGAGTATCAACAGCAATCGTTGGTACATTAAAGCACTCTCCCAAAATAACATTAGCACTTTTTCTACCAATGCCAGGTAAAGTAATTAAATCATCCATATTTCCAGGAACAATTCCATTAAAGTCTTCAATTAACTTTTGGGCAAGTTTTTTAATATTATTAGCCTTATTACGATATAACCCAATGCTTTTAATATCAGCTGCTATATCGGAAACATTGGCATTAGCTAAAGCTTCAACATCTGGAAAATGGGCAAATAATGTAGGTGTAACCTTATTAACTGCATTATCAGTAGTTTGGGCACTTAACATTACCGCTATAGCTAGTTCTAGACTACTATGATAAATAAGCTCACAATGAGCATCCGGATAAATTGTTTCTAAAATATCAATAATTTCATTGGCGTTCATTATTTTTATTCTCCAATATTTTTTGAATATAAGCAAAGCTTAATTTTTGATACATAGAAGCTTGTCTTAGGGCATATATGATTAAATTAGTATCATATTTTTTAAACCATTCAGTTATCTTGCTTAATTCATCTGATACAAGTGGTCGACCAAACTCATTTTCAAAAAGATCAAATATGGAAGTATAATTTTCATTATTTCCTTCATTAGCTTCTATTTCAAATAATTTACTTAAATCAAAAACAACATTTTTATTAATAGCTTTTATTTCTAAATAATTTTTTGCACATAACATACTAATTACTTTATCTATATCCGCCGTAGTAACATGGCATTTGGCTGCTAGATATTCTAAATTAATCGGAATTCTATTTACATTACAAAAATCAATTAATAAAACTACCAAAGTTTCAATATGGGTTAATTCTAAATTTTCTAAGTTATCTAATATCCAATCTCTTCGATTAACAAAATTTTGTTTATACCATTTCATAATTAGCTCCTAAAATATCAATATTTTGTATTATATCATTAATTATTTTTTATATACACTATTTAATTAATAAATTGCAAGCCTTAAATAAAAATGTTATCATTTATCTTGTTTTAGGAGGTTATGATGTTTAAGCGCTTATTATATACCTTTATGATTTTTATTGCCTTAACAAGTATTGCTTTGGGCTTATATAGATTCTTTGAGGCTAATGATACTGTTCATGTTGCTAGTGATCATATGCCTTTTATGATTGAATATGATGGAGTAAAACAATATGCCTTAAGCAATGGTGATTCTTCAACTAGTTATTTCTTATTTTGTAGTGTAGAAAATGATAATTGCCAATATATTGTTAATACCTTATATTCAAGCGTTAATAGTGAATTAATAAATCGTGATATTAATGATATTGTGGAATATGTTAATATTCAAACTCTAATTGATGAAGGCACAATCGACCGTTTAAATACGGAATGGAATATTAATAATTATCCTGCATTTATTAGTGTTTCAAATAACTATGGTGAGCTAACAATTAATAATATCTTAGTATGGGATGATGCAAATCCTTTAAGTAGCAATGATATCTTAAATTGGTTAGCGCAAAATGGTCAATATGATAGCCAGTTAGTTGAGGAGGCAATAATGCCATGATAAAAGCCCTTTTCTTTGATGTTGATGATACTTTATTAGCTTTTGAGCCAAGTGCCCATCAAGCATATAAAAATAGCTGTAATGCCTTTAAAATCAATTATAATGAAGATTTATACCAAAAATATACTTTAATAAATCATCAATTATGGCATCTTCATGATTTAGGAAAGATATCACGTCCAGAATTAATGCTAAAACGCCATACCATGATATTTGGTGATGATATTGATGCAAAAGCATTTAATGACTATTTTTTAAATCAAATATCACAACAAGTATTTTTAATGGACGATGCTAAAGAAGTAATATCTACTTTAAGCAAAAAATATAAATTATTTGTTGCTTCTAATAGCGAATATTCATTACAAAATACCCGTTTAAAAAAAGCTGGTTTAGCTCACTATTTTAAGGACATATATTGTTCTAAAGAAATAGGACATGCCAAACCTGAAAAAGCCTTTTTTGACTATTGCATCAATGCCTCTGGTTTTAATGCTGATGATATCATGATGGTTGGAGACAATCCATTATGTGATATTCAAGGAGCACATGAAGCCAAATTAAAAACCTGTTATTTTAATTGGAAAAACCAACCAAAACAACAGGTAAATTGTGATTTAGAAATAACTAAACTAAATGAACTATTAGGATCACTATGATCCTTTTTTTATACTTTTGCTATAAATTGCTTACACCACTTAGCACTACGTTCACTAGCTTTTATAACATATTCATCAAAAGAAATAATACTATTACCATGTGCACATACATCCGATAAAGAACGAATGATTACAAAAGGTTTTTTATAATGATTACATACTTGAGCAATAGCTGATCCTTCCATTTCCGCACATAAAGCTTCAGGATATCTATTCTTAATTCTAGCTATATGTTCATCTTCACAAACAAAAGTATCACCAGTAGCAACCAATCCTATATGCACATGATTATCATCCCCAATAATTTCTTTAGCAATCTTTACATAATTTTCATCCGCCACAAAGTAACCTCTTGGATCTACTTCACTTGGATCATCAGTAGGAATAAATAAATCATAATTGCATACATCAACGCTAATAACTACATCTAATACTTGCATAGATTCATCTAAGCCCCCTGCTGTACCAATATTGATAACACCATCAATCTCAAAATTTTCAAATAAGATGGTCGTACTTATCGCTGCAGCACATTTAGCTATACCACTTTTCATGATAATCACTTTACGATTTTCAAGAGTAGCTTCATAAAAATCAATATCATGAATAACAATTTTTTTATAGTCACTAGTTAGATCTAAAATGGCCTTTACTTCTTCTTCCATCGCTCCAATAATAGCTATCATATTTTCTCTCCTACAATAAATATTTTTTCTCCAGATTTAATTCCTTCTTGATCAAAATCTGTATAAATTTTAATTTTAAAATTTAATTTATGCAATTCATTAATTACTTCTTGGGGTTCAAAAACATATTGAACATGTTGTTCTTGAATAATTCCATCTTCTTGATAGAAAGCAAAATGCTGATGAATCATATTATCATTAGTCATTATCGTCCATTGATAAGGAACATTTAAAATATAGCCTTCTTCAATGAACATTTCTTTAAATTCATCTAAACGATCTTGACTATGCATATCAAACATAAAGATACCACCAGGCAATAAACTATCATAAACATGTTTAAACATTGAACGATAATCACTTAAATAGTTGATACTATCACAAAAGCAAATAATGGTATCAAATTTATCATCTAGCTCAAAATCATTCATATCTAATTGTTTCGTCTTGATATAAGGATATTTTTGTTTTAGCTTGTTTAACATGCTTTCACTAATATCAGTTGCTAGAATATCATAACCTCTTTTCATTAATTCATTGGATATTTCTCCCGAACCACAAGCTAATTCCAATACCTTTTTTCCTTTAGCGTGCTTATCAACAAAATCACACCATTTTAAAGTAGCTTCTTCATCTTTTACTAAAGCATCATAATAATTTGCTAAACTTTCATAAATCATAATGGCATCTTCACTCTAGGTTGATCCAACCACAAATTTTCTAGATTATATACTTCACGCTTTCCATTAACAAATACATGAACAATGACTGAATATAGATCTATCAATATCCAATCACTATTTTCATCACCTTCAATTGTGCGTACATCATAACCATTTTTATAGGCTTCATCCTTGATATTATTCACAATTGACATAGCTTTTCTTCCATTTGAAGCATTGCATATAACCATATAATCATTAAAAGGATTCACCTTCTCCAAATTAATTACTACGATATTTTCTCCTAAGCGATCCTCAATAGCTTTATATACAATTTCAAGCAGTTCCAAGTTTTTTCCCCTCCACCTTTGTAATATATTCTATTTGTTCTTTTTTTACTAATTCAAAACCTTTTTTCAAATTTCTTTTAACAATAGACATTTGATAAGATGTATCATAACCACGTGATGGATCAAGTTTATCCGCAATGAAGATAATCATCGCTAATGAATTATTACATTCTCCAGTAGTATGATACATGATTGCTTCATACATCTTTTTATCATATATTCCTAAATAATGTTTTAAAAACCATGCTCCTAAATATTGATGATAAAGTGCTACATCTTGTTTAACATATTGTGGAAAATATTTATTCATCATCTTTCTTGCTTCATCAACATCAATTTGTTTATAGATATCATGAAACATTGCACAAATTTTAATCTTTTCTACATCAACATGATGCATTGATGCAATATCCAAAGCTAAATTTGTCATGGAATATACATGATTTAGACGCCTTCCATGATTATAATTAGAAACTATTTTTTCTAAATATTTATCACATTTTAAAACATCATAACGAATCTTTTTAGGCAAAAGATATAATCTACCTTCATAAATTTTTTGATAGCTATTAGTAAAATCATAAGTAATGATTTTATCATCATCTTTTATTCTATTTACGATTTCAACATGACGATAAGGTCTAATCATTTTTCTTACCATTTTTAATCTAATATTCTTATCAGCCAATCCCTTTTCTTCTATATATAAACCAATCTTTTTATATTTCTTTATAATTTCTAAATGATCTTTAAGAATTGGATCAAAACAATCCTTTAAAACAATCATGGTAATTGAATTTTTCTTTCTTTACTTGGTCTATATAAAATTATAGTTCTACCAATTTTTTGTACAATTTCGCTATTAGTATACATTGCAAGATCAAAAGCCAACTCATCAAAATCCGTATCACATGTCTTTAAAACATTTACTTTTACTAATTCATGAGCTTCTAAAGAATCTGAAACTGTACGATATAAATTAGGACTCAAGCCTTCTTTTCCAATTTGAAATAAAGAACGTCTAGTGCTAGCCAATCCTCTTAAAAATCTTTTTTGTTTACCATTAAGCATTAAATTGCCGCCTTTCTAAATTTAACATTAACATCACTTGGATATTCTATCACAATATTTTTTACTTGATTACCAATACATATCCAACCCAAGCCATCAATAACAATATCCATTTTATCAAAACGTTTATTGGTATTAACTTTAGTATATTCTTGATTAATAGTTATAGGCACATAAAGTTTACCTAAATGTTTTTTCCATTGTTCATCTACATTTTCTAATTTAGTTCGATGTATCTTCAATTGATTAGCCATATAAAATACCACATTAGCATTATCACAACCATATAATTTTATGACTATTAAACCACCTAAAATAAATGCTTGATCATCATGCAATTGAAATATCATTGGTTTAATTTTAGTTAAAGGAGTAATAGCCTTAATATCTTTTTCATCAATTGCCATCAACATGCTTTTTTTAACTTCAATACCTGGAGTATCTATAAAATGATAATCATCAATCATCACATCTATCAAATCTAGAGTAGTACCAGGATAACGCGAGGTTGTTAATGAATTTTCCTTACTTAATTGATTTAATAAAGTACTTTTACCAACATTAGCTTTACCCATTACTATTACATCTTTGCTGCCATACTTTTCTAAAGCTGCAAAAATATCTTTTTTATTATCGATGCCTTTGCCTGTTACAATTAAACCATTTATACTAATTTGATATGCTTTCAAACGTTCAAAAATAAAACGTGCTATCTTTTCATTACTAATAGTATCTGGCAATAGATCACGTTTAGTAACTATCATGATAATATTGCGATTTAATAAATGACGATTAAGCCCTTCAATCATACTTGCTTCAAAGTCAAAAAGATCTACTACCCATAAAATAGTTCCTGGTTTTTTTTCAATGCTAGAAAGAACTATTTGTGGATCAATTCCTTGTTTCATCGAATATTGAAGGTCATCATAATGCATTAAGCGAAAACAACGTTGACAATATTCACTATTTATTTTTGGACTATATCCTAATTTGTTTGGATCATCATTTTGTATTTGAATGCCGCAACCTTTACATTTGGTCATAATATGCTCCTTTTTCAAATTTATCAATTTTTCTTATAATATTTTCAATACTTCTAGTAACTTTACCAAAAATATTATCTTTATTTATTATGGGATCAACTAATATACTATTTATTCTACTAGTTTTCGCAAATAAAATATCCGTCATCAATTGATCGCCAATTATCATCACTTCATGTCTATTTATGTGATATTTTCTTTCTATTTGCCAAAAGCGAAATGGCAATGGCTTTAAAGAAAAAGCATAATAATCAATATCCAACATTTTACCAAAATAACTTACTCTTTTATTTATATTATTACTAATAATAACAGGAATTATTTGATTTTCTTTTAACTTTTTCACAAAGAATATTGCTTCATCATTTATCTTCTTAGTATCACTTGGTACTAAAGTATTATCAATATCAATAATTAAAACTCTAATCCCTAAATTTTTAATTTTTTTAATATTTAAATCTTTAATACTTTTAATATATATATTTGGTCTTAAAATCATTTACTTTTCCTTCTCTAGCTTATATTATACAATATTTATATTAAAAGAGGTACGCTATGATAAAATGTATTATTTTAGATTGTGATGGTTTAATGTTTGATACCGAAAGAGTATCAAAAGAAAGTTGGTTAACTTTTGGCAAAAAACATGGTTTTGCCTTTGATGATGAATTCTTTATTGGCATTACTGGTGTAGGAGTAGAAGAAGCAAAACCCCAATTTGACCGTTTTAAGGGCTTAGAAAAAATACTACCTGAATTATATGAATTACGCTTTAAGATGATTATGGAACAAGCCCATACGATTGGCCTAGCAAAACCTGGTCTAGAAAACCTATTAGATTTTCTAGAAGAAAATGATTATCGTATTTGCATAGGTTCAAGTAGTAAACTATCTTATGTACAAGAATTGCTTTCAACTTTGAAAAAGCAATATCATTTTGACTTTATATGCTGTGGCGATATGATTAATAATCGTAAACCTCATCCCGATATTTTTTTAAAATGCATTAAAGAAACAAATATGGAACCCAATAATTGTTTGGTCTTAGAAGACTCAAAAATGGGCATAATTGCTGCTCATCGTGCTAAGGCTATTACCGGATTTGTTCCTGATTTAATTGCCAAAGATGAAAGCTTTGCCCATTTAATTAATCATGAATTTAAAAACTTAAATGAAGTTATTCCTTTTTTAAAATCACAAAACTATAAGGATTAAGTTCAATATTAGCTAAATCATAATATTGTTTAGAATATAAACAAATAGCTCTTCCTTCTTGCAAATGTATCGTTTGCATTTGATTAGAAATATTTATAGCTACATATATTTCTTCTCCATCATACTGTCTTTTAAAAGCCATATATTGATTATTTATGAAGACATTTTCATAATTACCATCATATAGGGCTTTTTCATTTTTATGGATATTAGCTAATTTACTAATATGCTCACTAAGTTCATTAAAAATTGGTTTATCAATATATGGTCTTAAATTATCATCACTACCATTTTGTTTAATTGCTTCAATACCCCATTCACTACCATAATAGATACAAGGCATTCCACACATAGTAAATAATAAAACATAAACCAAAGGAAGATGTTTTGGATCTTTTAAAATGCTAGCAATCCTAGTAACATCATGATTATCTACAAAATTTAATAAATGCTTTCCACGATATAAACACCAATTCTCTTTACCAAATTGTCTATTTAGCGAATGAGCTATTTCAAAAAGATTTAAGTCATTCATACTAGAGTAAATACCTTTATAACATTCATAATTGGTACAACTATGTAACATTTCATCATTAACAAAATAATTATAATCACCATGCAATAATTCACCAATTAAAATAAAATCATCAAAGGTATTAACCTTTTGTCTTAAAACTTTTATGAAATCATGATTTAAACTATAGGCAACATCTAAGCGCAAACCATCAACTTTAAAATAATCATGCCAATAATCAATTGCAGCAAATATATGATCTTTAACTTCATTATTTTGTAAATTAAGTTTAACTAATTCAAAATGATTCTCCCATCCTTCATACCAAAGATGATCATCATAAGCATTATTACCATCAAAATTAATATAAAACCAATCTTTATATCGACTATTATAATGGTTTTTTAAGACATCTTGAAAAGCCCAAAAGCCCCTACCAACATGATTAAATACCCCATCGATAATTACTTTTATTCCATTAGCATGTAAGACTTCTACCACTTCTTTAAAATCTTCATTGCTTCCTAAACGTTCATCAATCTTAAAATAATCTTGCGTATCATAGCCATGATTATCACTTTGAAAAATAGGTGCTAAATATAAAGCATCAATATTAAGCTTTTTAAAATGATCTAAAAAATCTAAAATATGTTTTATATTATGATTTTGTTTACTTAAAGCACCACAAAAACCTAAAGGATAAATTTCATAAAAAACATCATTATACTTAATCATTTTCTTCTCCAAATAAATTTAGCATCTCATATTCCCCTACATTATTTTCAATAACATCTTCTGACTTATCAATCATCAAGGTATCATTTTCTGGAAAATCAATAATGCGACATTCTTCAATATCTTTTTCTAAAAACCAACCATCCTCTAAGACCATAGGACTAGAAAAAGTACTATCGCAACTCATCAAAGGAATATCTTTAGCTTCAATCTTTTGCATTTTACTACCTACAAAGTTCAATTTTTCATAAAGATCAACGCTACGTACTTCCAATAGCTTAGCAGGATTAGATTTAACATATTTACAGATTCTTTCCCCTTTAACATAGCGAGAAGTTGATGAAATATTATCATATTTTATTCTTTTCATCATACCATTGGTACAAACAAATACTACATTATTATTTTCTTCATTTAAGCTACAACCACTGATTAAACTATCATCTTTGCCTAGATTAATAGCTTTAACCCCTTGAGATTTTGTATTTGTACTAGGTAAAATATCACTACTATAGCGATTAACAAAGCCATTGCCACTTAAAACAAGTACATCTTGATGCGCATAACAAATAAAGGCTTTTACTAGCTCATCACCTTTTTTAAGTTTCATGCCACATACTACTTTATTATTACGAACTACATCAAATTGTTCTATTGGCGTCTTTTTAATAAAGCCTTTAGCACTTATAGTAACAATCCAAGCATAGGTCTTAAAATTCTTAATGACAATCGCACTAACAATCTTATCTTGAGCATCTATTTTTATATATTTATTGATGTGCATACCAATATCTTTCCATTTTGCTTCATCAATTTGATATACAGGTAAATATGCATAGTTACCTTGACTTGTAAATAATAATAAGGTGTCTAAAGTATCGACTTCTTTGATACCAATTATCTTATCAGTATCTTTTCTTCCGGTAATACTTTCGGTTGAATTAAATGAACGCAAAGAAACCCTTTTAACATAGCCATCTCTACTGATGCTAACCATTACTCTTTCATTTGCAATCATACTAGTTTTATCGATAACAATCTCTTGTATTTCATCTTCAATTACAGTCTTACGAGGTTTACCATATTCTTCAGCTATCTCTTTAAGCTCATTGATGATTACTCTATCCATTACATATTTATTAGCTAAAATAGCTTTAGTTTCTTCAATCTTATTGACTAATAAAGCAAATTCATCGCGCAATTGTTTAATATCGGTATTACTTAAACGATATAAACGCATTGTTACAATGGCTTCTGCTTGGACATCAGTAAAATCAAAACGCTTGATTAAATTTAATTTAGAATCTTGTTTATCTTTTGATTTACGAATAATCGCAATTATCTCATCCATTATGGAAACAGCTCTCATCAATCCTTCGATAATATGACATCTATTTTCCATTTTAGCCAATTCATACTTACTTCTTTTAGTTACAACATCAATACGATGCGCAATAAAACAATCTATAAGATCTATTACTCCTACCTGTTTAGGGGTCTTATCGATAATCGCAATCATATTATAGTTATAATAAATTTGCAAATCTGTATTCTTATAAAAATAATTTAAAATTTGGGAAGCATTAGCTTCTTTTTTAATATCAACAACAATTTTTAGACCATTTCTATCTGATTCATCACGCACATCGATGATACCATCAATGTCTTTAGACATCCTAATATCATCCATCTTTTTAACCATATTACTTTTAATAACTTCATAAGGTATTTCCGTAATGATAATTTGTTGAATTGTTTTAGTTTGAATTATTTCAGCTTTAGAACGAACAACAATTCTACCTCTACCCGTTTTAAAAGCCTCCAAAATACCTTTCTTACCCTGTACGATTGCTCCCGTAGGAAAATCAGGACCAGGCATTATTTGCATGATTTCATCCAATGTACATTGCGGATTTTGAATGCGATAAATAGTAGCTTGTATTACCTCAGATAAATTATGTGGCGCAATATTAGTAGCATATCCTGCTGCAATTCCGGTAGCACCATTAACTAACAAAGTTGGAAAGCGCGCAGGAAGCACTGTAGGTTCATTTTCTGTATCATCAAAATTGGGCGCAAATTCTACCGTATCCTTATCCAAATCAACTTCCATCGTACTAGCAATCTTACTTAGACGTGCCTCTGTATAACGCATTGCCGCTGCTGGATCATCATCAATAGAACCATTATTACCATGCATTTCAATCAATGGATGATTAATCTTCCATTCTTGACTCATTCTTACCATCGCATCATATACACTAGTATCACCATGGGGATGATAATTACCAATAACCAAACCTACCGTTTTAGCTGATTTTCTAAAAGCATGATCATAGGTATTACCTTCATGGAACATAGCATATAAAATTCTTCTTTGTACAGGTTTTAAGCCATCACGAGCATCTGGTAAAGCTCTTTCTTGAATAATATATTTTGAATAACGTGAAAAACGATCAGACATGATATTTTCCAACGGTGTACTTATCAATGTAGTATCATGTATTTCTTGTTTTTTTACCATCTTAATTCACCTTATAGTCATCTTCTAATGTAAATTTTACATTTTCTTCTATCCATTCACGACGGGCATTAGCTTTATCTCCCATCAATACTGAAACATTTTTTTCAGCAAGCATCATATCATCGATACTAACTTGAATTAATGTACGCGTAAGAGGATTCATTGTCGTATCCCAAAGTTGAGAAGCATTCATTTCGCCTAGTCCTTTATATCGTTGTATTTCAACTTTTCCTAAGCTCTTCTTCAATTCTTCTAATTCATCATCGGTATAACAATAGTGAATATCCTTACCCTTAGTAACTTTATATAATGGAGGATTCGCAATATATACCATTCCATGTTCAATTAAAGGGCGCATAAAGCGGAAGAAGAAAGTTAATAATAAGATTTGAATATGGGCACCATCATCATCAGCATCGGTCATAATTATTACTTTTTGATAATTGGCATCCTTATATTCAAAAGTACTACCTACTCCAGCCCCTAAGGCATGAATAATCGTATTAAGTTCCTCATTTTTTTCTATTTCTGCTAAAGAGCATTTTTCCGTATTTAATACCTTACCTCTTAAAGGTAAAATAGCTTGATATTTAGAATCTCTTCCTTGTTTAGCACTACCACCAGCTGAATCACCTTCTACTAAAAATAATTCTTTTTTAGAACTATCTTTTGATTGCGCAGGTGCTAATTTTCCACTTAATACCTTTTCACTCTTATTTCCTTTTTTTCCTTTACGAGCTTCTTCTTTAGCTTTACGTGCAGCTTCACGAGCTAATGAAGCTTTTTGCATTTTCTTAATTAAATTTTCTGCGACTTCTTTATTTTCTTCTAAAAAATAACTAATTTTTTCATAAGTTAAAGCTTCACAAGCCAATTTAGCTGCAGGCGTACCTAATTTACCTTTAGTCTGTCCTTCAAATTGTAATAAATCTTCAGGAATTGAACAGCTAATGATTGTAGTTAAACCTTCACGAACATCACTACCCTCAAAATTCTTATCTTTAGCTTTTAAAATTCCATACTTTTTAGCATAATCATTTACTGCTTTAGTAATTCCACTTTTAAAACCAACCTCATGGCTTCCACCATCAATAGTTCTTACTAAATTAACAAAACTAAAGATATTTTCTTGATAATCATCAGTATATTGCATTGCAATACTAACGGCAATTCCATTACTTTCACCATTAAAACAAATTGGTTTACATAATGTAGAACGATCATCATTTAAGTAATCTAAAAAAGATACTAAACCATTATCATATAGAAAAGTTTCTTTTTTATTATTTCTTAAATCTTGAACACTAAAGCTAACACCACTTAATAAAAATGCCGTCTCTCTAGCTCGTTCGCAAATTGTACCATAATTAAAATTAGTAGTAGAAAACATTTTAGGATCTGGTTTAAATGTTACCTTACTTCCTGTTTTTTTCGTAGTACCAATTGTTTCTAATTTACCAATCTTTTTACCACCATTTTCAAAACGCATGCGATGTATTTGCTTACCATCACTTACTTCAACTACTAACCATTCACTCAAAGCATTTACAACACTAGCACCAACACCATGTAAGCCCCCAGATGTCTTATATCCTCCTTGAGATGTAAATTTACCACCAGCATGTAAAATAGTAAAAATAACTTGAAGGGTATTAACTCCTGATTTATGCATACCAACTGGCATACCTCTACCCTCATCAATAACGCTAAGAGAACCATCTTTCTCAATGATAATCTGAATATTTTTACCATAGCCATTTAAAGCTTCATCGACAGCATTATCTACAATTTCCCAAACTAGATGATGTAAGCCTCTACTATCCGTAGAACCGATATACATACCCGGTCTTTTTCTTACCGCTTCTAACCCTTCTAATATTTGAATACTATTATCATCATATTTTTTTTGTGTCATATTCATCACCATTTCACCTTGTTATTATACCTAAATTATATTTTTTTAACAATTAAAAAGGATGGATTGCTCCATTCCTAGATTTGCATATGTCTATTGATAATGGCACTAATAATATCACTAGCCAAGATAGGATCATCATTACATACCACATATTTATATTGAGGGATAAGCTCCATCTCCTTTTTAGCCTTCTCTAAACGTTGTTGAACTATCTCTTCAGGCTCACTCGCCCTACCTCTAATGCGTTTTGCTAATTCATCAATTGAAGGAGGAATGATAAAAATACTTAAGGCATCAGGACATTTTTCTTTAACTTGCATAGCGCCTTGGACCTCAATTTCCAATAAAACATTGCGACCTTCATTACGAAGTTTCTCTACATATGCTTTAGGTGTACCATATAAATTACCAACAAATTCAGCATATTCTAATAGTTCTCCATCCGCAATTGCCTTTTGAAATTCTTCTTTGCTAACATAGAAATAGTTAACACCTTCTTGTTCCCCATTTCTTGGTAATCTTGTTGTCATAGAAATAGAATAACTTAAATTTAAATTTTCATTTTTCATTAATTCTTTGATAACTGTACCTTTACCTACACCACTAGGTCCACTAAGGACGATTAATAATCCTTTTTTCATACCCATTTCCTCATTTCTTATAATTATGATACCTTAGAAATCATTATTTGCAACAAAAACTTTTTTAAACTTTCCATTTTTGTTAAAATAATAAAAGACTAAAAGGAGGTAATATCATGGCACTAGATGCAATTATGATATCTAAGCTTATTGTAGATGTTCAAGCAATTCTACCTTGCAGAATTAATAAAATTTATCAAATAAGCAAGACCGAATTATTATTTCAATTAAAAACCCATGAAGGCAAAAAACAATTATTAATTTCATGTCATTCTTTATATAATCGCTTTAATTTAAGTAATCGCAAATTTCCTACTCCCGAAGAACCTGGAAATTTTGTAATGCTACTTCGAAAATATTTAGAAGGTGCTTCTATTTTAAGTCTTAAACAAGAAAATTTAGATCGTCATTTAAAAATGGAAGTATCTTTTACCAATGATATTGGCGATAGAGTCAAATGGTTTTTAAGTATTGAATTAATGGGAAAATATGCCAATGTAATTTTAGTAAATGATGCAGGAATAATCGTCGATGCTTTAAAAAGAATACCACCTTTTGAAAACAATCTAAGAACTATTCATCCTGGCGCAAAATTCAAAGAAATTGAGCCACAAAATAAATTAAATCCATTTAATACAACTATATATGACCATGAAATACCACTAACTAAACAATTTTTAGGTTTCTCTCCCCTTTTAGAAAAAGAAGTAAATTATCGTTTAGCCAATGGTCAAAGCTTTAGTAATATAATGCAAGAAATTAAAGATTCAAATAATATATATATTGCCAATAAAGATAATGAAGCCATCTTCCATTGCATTGAATTAAAGCATTTAGGAAAAAATGTATCTTATCCCATGCATGAAGGGTTAGATGTTGTTTACTATCATTTAGAAGAAAAAGATCGTATTAAGCAAATTAGTGGTGATATTTTTAAATTTGTAAATGCGCAAATTAAACATTATTCCAATAAATTACCAAAATTATTAAATGCTTATGATGAATCATTAGATTGTGAAATATGGAAAGAATATGGAGATCTTTTATATACATATAATATTCAAGATACCAAAGGACAAAAATTTATTATCCTTGAATCATTTAATGATGGTTCACCTATTAAGATACCTTTAGATCCTAAATTAGATGGTAAGCAAAATGCTAATAAATGCTATACAAAATATCATAAACAAAAAAAGGCTCAAGATCATTTATTAAAACAAATTAAAATAACACAAGATGAACTAGAGTATTTCAATGGTATAAAACAACAATTAGAAATAGCTGAATTCAATGATGCTAAAGAAATCAAAGAAGAACTAACTACTTTAGGATATCTAAAAAAGATGCCGCAAAAAATACGTAAAAATAAAAAAGAAGAAACTCCTAAATATTCCATTATTAATCTAGAAAATACCCGTATCTTATATGGAAAAAATAATCTACAAAATGATTATCTTACCTTCAAATTAGCGAATAAAAATGATATGTGGTTTCATGCTAAGGATTATCATGGTTCTCATGTAATAGTTCAAGGTGAAATAAATGAGGATATCATTCGTTTAGCCGCTAATATTGCTGCCTATTATTCGGCAGGACGTTTATCTAGCTCAGTACCTGTAAATTATTGTAATATTAAAAATCTTAAAAAGATTCCTCAAGCAAAACCTGGATTAGTTCAATTAACAACTTATAAAACCATATATATTGATCCGGACATTGATTTAATAAATGCTTATATAAGCGATAGGACTTAGTAAAAAACTAAGTCCTATCTTTTTTCGTTTGCTAATTTTAATAATTGCTTAACTTCAAAAGGTTTTAAGATACGATATTCTCCTGGTTTTAAATCATTTACTTGTAAAAAGCCAATTGCTTTACGATTTAATTTTCTTACCTCATAACCAAAATATTCTATCATTCTTTTAACTTGATGATTTCTACCTTCTAAAATTGTAAGTTCAATCTTACAAGTATTCTTTTCAAAATTACGATTTGTAACCCATACTTTAGCAGGTAAAGTCATGCCATCATCTAACATTATGCCTTTTTCAAGCTGTTTTATTTGTTCAGTAGTAAGCATACCCTTTATACTAACTTCATATACTTTTTTAATATGATAACGTGGGTGAATAATCTGATTAGCAAAATCACCATCATTAGTCAAAATCAATACACCAGTAGTATCAAAGTCTAAACGTCCTACACTAAATACTCTTTGAGGAATATCTAAATAATCATTAATTGTTGGTCGATCATGAGTATCATTAGCTGTACATAAAGTATTTTTAGGTTTATTCATAACAAAGTAAACCTTATCTTCCTTCTTAATTTTTACTCCATCAACTTCTATAACACTACCTTTTTTAGCCTTATAACCTAATTCAGTAATTACTTCACCATCTACTTTAACTCTTCCATCAAGAATCATTTGTTCAGCTTTACGGCGAGAAGCTAAACCTGCTTGCGCTATTATTTTCTGTAATCTTTCCATAATTTCTCGTATTATCAATATAGAAGTGATCTATATTGATTTTTTCTTTCTAGGCCGCTTCTAATTTAAGTATATCTTAC
>CASEWY010000017.1 GCA_949291625.1 uncultured Bacillota bacterium | reverse complement strand
CCGCACTATTATCTGAGAGGGGGAATTTCCATGACCGAAGATAAAGCCTACAAAGTGCATATCCAGTACACCTTTAACGCCTTTTGCAAGGTTGTCATTCGTCACGCCGCCATAGATATAATTTTGAAGCTGCGCCGGAGGAGGGAACGGGAAGTTTCCCTTGACTATCTGATGAATGAGAAGTTTGTTCAGCTTGCCGAGCCGGAGCAGACGCAGGAAGAAATTTTTTACACTTCTATTACTTCTTTATCGCACATTAGTAAAGTGTTCAGGAATATATTTCTTTTGCTTAAACTGTTCAAGAAACTTTGATTCATTTTCATCTAATATGAGGTGTGCGCTAAAGAAATCATTAATAACCTGTTTTGTTTCGGATATAGAGAAAAAATCTTTGTTATTGAGAACAGGTATCAAAAATCTTTTGACATTATTTTGGGTAATGGAATCTAAATTATTTAAGTTAAAATCAAATATACCATCTTCATTACTAATTGCTCTATAGAATACAGCACATCTTTTAATTTTTTTAATTTCTACTTCATTAAAAATATTTGCATTTATCATATAAAAACAATCATAAAAATCTCTAGGAATTGTGCGAGTCATTAGTGCTACAAGCTTACTTCCAAATATTTCAATTGGGTTGATTGTTCGAATTTTAACTTCACCAATTAAACCATAGTTTTTTGTTTTTACGATTACAGGTTCATAGATGTGAGCTCTTAACATATAATTTATTTCTATTTTAATGTTATCATGATTTCCTACAGCATTAATATAGTTTGCTTTAATACTTTCAAGAGCATGATATTCACGTGTATCTTTACTAAGCTGATAACCGTTTTTTTCTAGGTAATCAATGAGTAATGATTTAATTTTTTTTCTATCTTTCAACATATCATCTCTAGAGTTATTGTTTGTATAGTCTAAATCAATATCAACTGATAATCGTGTTAAATCAAATATTGTTAAATTTATTGCAGTTCCACCTTTTAAAGCTAAATTTTCAAATAAAAATGGCTCAGAATGTATATAAGACAATATATCTACTAAGCGAACAACTTTTTCATAGGTGTCTCTTACATAATTATTTCTATCAGCTTCTTTTTGTAATTCTCTTTTATTAAAGTTCACCAATATCACTTTCTTTACTTAATATTGTTGATACATAGTGAGGAACACAAACATTCCATTTTTTATCTAATGTTGTATTGGATATTTTTTTAGAAGTATTTAGATAACATTTTGATGAACCAATTTTAGATTGGATATAATTAATAGTAGCATCACTGATACCTAGACTGGTTTTAAATGTTTCTAAAATATAACCAGCTCGTTGGTATAAAATTTTTTTGTTGTAAAAGTCTAATATTTCTAATAACTTATTTTCATTAATATTATGAATGCTATTAAATGAGCGATAGATTTCTTCTATTCCTCCAGCTAAATTGATTTGATCAATACAATCAATCATTGTTCTTTCGAGGCTAGTGATTTTGACCCCATCATAATTTGATTCTATTTGTAGATTGCATTTACTTTGAACAAAATGATAAGTAATATGTTCAAATTCAAAATTATTTATTTTACTATTTCCAGAATATACTACCTCGTTAAATACTTGATTGTTGAAACCACGATATTCTAAAGCAGAATGATATGATATATAATTACTATGATCTAGTTTTGTAGCAATTATATATTTATTATATAATGGACAATTGTTTACGATATCCATTGCAACATAATAATTTTGTTTTATTCTTTTGATATAGCCTTTTTTAAGAGAACGTGTTAAAAATGATTCAGCTGTTTTAGAATTTTGAACAATTTTTTCTATGTCTTTTTTTGTGAAAACTCCTAAATCTAAAATCTTATCATAATATTTCACATTTTATCACCTAGTTAAATGTTAACATAAAACCCTTTAAAAAGTAAGGTTTTTAATAATATTTTTAACTATATGTTTTTGTGTAGTTCCTGGGTGCCCAATCGATTTTTAGTGCAAGACTATCAGGTGATATCAGTTCTTACCCTATGAAAGCTAAAACAACTACAAAACAACAATCTTTTTCTATTAGCTCTATTAAATTTTTCTGTACATAAAGCATTCACTTTTTATGAAATACAAATTAATTTTATCACCTTTTTGTTTTCGTTTTAGCGCAAAGTAATAGTAATTACAATCGTCTTGTACAAATTTAAAAATGAAATAAATAATCTAATATCAAATATGCTTCATTTCTACTTTATTTATAGTATATATGCCATTATTAACAATTAACCTTAAATAATGTAAGCAATTCATCTTTCACTAGGAAAAGTATTTCACACTTTATTTTAAAAAGTTCTTAAGCAAAAAACTTAAGAACTTTATTCATCAATAGGATACATAGGACGATTAATTAATTTAAACGGTATAGCTTTAGTATCTTGAACTGTAAAACCATCAGTTAAAGCCATTATAGAAAGTTTACCTTTTGCTTTACACTCTGGAAAAATATAACCTTGCTTAACAAAGATAATATCATATTCATCCCAATCAATATTTGCGCCTATAAATTGATGAGCTTCTACCATACCATAATTGATATTAGTAATATTAATATCTATTAAACCAGTAGTTATCAAGATTGAATTGCCAAACACTTTGCTTGTATCATGCAAACTACAACCTAAGATAACCCCTTTATTTTTAATCTTAACATCTAGATTTACTGGTTTAGACATTTCATCATAATTTTTACCAATATCGATATTTATCTTGTCACCTATATTTAATTTATTTAAAATATCAAAAGCTTTTGGATCATTGATATTCGCAAATAAGCATTTCTTCTTACTATTCATCGCTAAAGTTAAATGTAAAAGATAAGTATTCCATCCTGGTGCTCCTGAACCTGTATTATCACCACTATCTGTAATAAATACCGGTTTATCATTAAAATTCAATGCTTGTTGTAATGCTTCTTTAGGAGTTAAAGTTAATCCCGTATAGTGGAATTCATGACGTTTATCCCAAATATAACTAGCTAATTCATCTAATTTTTGCTTGCAATATTCTATGTCTTCATGAGTTTGAGGAATGATGACTATTCCACATCCTGCTTCAGGACAATCATGTCTTAGATATCCTACATGCCAAGATACACTTCTAACGCGTGGATCTTTTTCCATTTCATCCATATATTTATTAATTGATAATACTGGTTCATCGGTAGATACTGATTGTTCCCCACCTAGAATTAGTGGTAATTTACGATATAAAGCATGAATATTTTGTCTATTCTTTAATAAATCACATAACATCTTGGCAACTAACTTTTTAGTAGCTGTTGAATCGGTATGTGGGGACTCACGAAAACTTCTTATAATCGTACAATTTTCTACATATTCTTTAGTTAGATTGCCATGAGGATCACAAACAACGGCAATTGGTAAATATGGTCCTACTATCTTTCTTACTTCTTTTAAGATATGATGGTCTCCTGAACCAATATTTTCTACATAACTAGCACCATGTAAGAATAAATAAATGCCATCTATTTCATTTATATGTTCTTTAATACTATTTAAGATAACTGATTCAATATAATTGAAAGTATTTTCTTTTAAAACATAAGAAGGACCGGTATCAGCATAAATTGCTGGAATAATTTCAATACCTTCCTTAGCAAATATATCGCCCACCATACACTTGCGAATGCACTCATCATCAAAAGCTATATCATATCTTGATATATCATTTTTTAATGGTACAAAAGCATTTGATTCAGTTTTAAATTGAGCGATTAATACTTTCATGCTTTACCTCCTAACTCTTAGTTTTTAAAACTTTATTTAATGCAAGATATAATGCAATAGCTATAATTACATATACAATTATAAAACTACAAGAAATAGAATATGTTTGGGTAATTGAAAAGAATAAACTAAATAACATTGTTCCTGCAAATGAAGAAATTAAGGAATATAAATATTGAATAGAAAAATTACTAGGATAATATTTAGGACCAAAAGTCTTTAAAATATAAATATTAGAAATTGTTGGAACAGCTCCAAAAGTAAGACCAATAAAGATAAAACTAATTGACAATAATAATGTTGAAGAGCTCATAAAAGCAATAAATAATAAACTAATACTAAATGCAAAGAAAACTGTAGCAATTCCCATTGTTACTTTCCGACCCATCTTATCATATATATAACCATAGAAAATTCTACTTATAGAATTAAATAAAGATATTATCATCGATAATGCAGCTGCTACGGTAGCACTAATACCAAAAGATATACCACAATTTACTGCATTGCCAATTATTGTTGTGCATCCAGCCATAACTAAAATTGACCAAATAAAATATAGCCAGAATTTATTACTTTTTAACATTGTTTTGGTTGGTACATCATCAATTGTCTCTAATTCTTCATGACTTTCATTTTTAATAACCACACTTTTAGTTGGTACTACGATAATTCCAGCAATAAAAGTAATCACAAATGCAATAAGTGCTAAAATCATCATAGCGCTACGCCATCCAAAGCTTTCAATCAAATAAGTCATTGGTACATTGAAAATAAAGGCAGTTAATCCAGCTCCCATCAATAAGATACCACTAGCTAGACCAGATTTATCTGGGAACCAGGTCATTATAGCTGTCAATAAACTTTTATAAGCATATCCAGCTCCGAAGGTATAACAAAATGAATAGAAAAAATATATCGCAAGAGTATTGGTTGCAAAACTAGTAATCAATAACCCAGCTCCCATCATTAAAGAAGTAATAATCATCGATAAACGATAATTGATTCGATAATATATAAAACCGGAAACAAGTCCACCTAGAGTTAAAAAGATTTGACATATAGAAAAAACATTAGCTAAAGATGCCGCTGATACTTGTAAATCTACTTGAACTTGTGGTGAAAATACTGTCCAATTATACATTAATCCATATATTACCATCGCAATGGTTCCAATAGCTAAATAAATATAACGCTTCATCTAGTTTTCTCCTATTAAATGTAGCTTTATTATAATCCTTAGTTTTATTTCTAAAATTGCTTAGACCAAAATAGAAACTTTATTACACAAAATCTAAAAATAATAATCTAATACATCTTAAAAGTCTTTATTATGAAACTTCATTTCAATTCAATCATTTTATAATAATGCTAGGAGGAAAAACTACATGAATAAAGTAAAGAAAGACTTCCTATGGGGAAGCGCATCTGCCGCTTATCAATGTGAAGGAGCATGGAATGAAGATGGAAAAGGAGAAAGCAACTGGGACCAATTTTGCCATGGGCCAAAAAATACTAAAGGTATAACTGGTGATGTAGCAGCTGATTTCTATCATCATTATAAAGAAGATATTAGAATGGCTGCTGAAGGAGGACAAAATACTTTGCGCTTTTCTATTTCTTGGCCAAGAATCATACCTGATCAAAGTGGTCAAGTAAATCAAAAAGGTGTTCAATTCTATAAAGATGTATTAGCTGAATGCAAAAAGTATGGTATTACCCCAAATGTTACTTTACTACATTATGATATCCCATCATGGTTAGAAGATTTAGGTGGATATCGTAATCCAATTTTCTCAGATGAATTTGCAAAATATTGTAAAGTTGTCTTTGATGAATTCGGTGAATTAATTCCACTATATGTTACTATCAATGAAATTACTCATAATACAAACTGTTCATATTTACAAGGTAACTATCCACCAAATGTACATAGTGTACAAGCTGTATGTGAAGTTGGTTATAACTTAATTATGGCTCATGCAAAGGCTGTAGTAGAATTTAGAAAACATAATTTTAAAAATTCCCAAATTGGTATTGTTCATACTACTAACTGTGTACAAACTTTAAAAGATGATCCAGAATATCAGATTGCGAAAAGAAGATGCGATTTATTCAAAAATAAATGGGTAACAGATCCAGTTATCTTAGGAAAATTTCCTGAAGATCTATTCCCATTATTAAAAGAAAGTGGTATCGATTTATCATTTGTTAAACAAGAAGATTTAGATCTTCTAGCCACTACAACTATCGATTTCTTAGGACAAAACTGTTATACTCGTACTCTTGCTAGACCTTATCGTCCAGAAGATGGTGAAACAAACTATTATCCAAATAATGTAGGAAGTTCTCAAAAACGCTTAGAAGGTTATGTAATTAAAAATTGGTTTACAAGTGATCATGATCCAAATAGCAAATTAAATGCTTGGGGACGTGAAGAATATCCAAAAACTGTATATGATATGTTAATGGGTATTAAAAAAGATTACGGTGATATTCCTGTATATATTACCGAAAATGGATGTGCTCTATATGAAAAACCAGATGCTGAAGGTAAATTACATGACCAGCAACGTATTGATTTCATGAAAGGATATCTTGATTGGTTAGTAAAAGCGGAAAATGAAGGATGCAATGTCAAAGGCTATTATGCTTGGAGTACTACTGATTGCTACTCATGGATCAATGGTTATGAAAAACGCTATGGATTAGTATATGTTGACTTTGATGATGAAAAACGTCCACGTATTCCAAAAGATTCATACTATTGGTATAAAGAATATATTAAAGAACATACGGAAGGAAAATAAAATGAGCGAAAAATTTTTATGGGGAAGTGCTACTGCTGCCTATCAATGTGAAGGTGCTTGGAACGAAGATGGTAAAGGTGCAAGCATCTGGGATGAATTTTGTCATAGCGCGGCTAATACTACTAAAATAACTGGTGATGTTAGTTGCGACTTTTACCATCATTATAAAGAAGATATTAAAATGATGGCTGATTGTGGTCAAAATACTTATCGTTTTTCCATTAGTTGGAGTAGAATTCTTCCTAAAGAAGATCATGTGGTAAATCAAAAAGGTCTAGAATTCTATGATAAAGTATTAGATGAGTGTGAAAAATATGGTATTGTACCAAATGTAACTTTAATACATTATGATCTACCTGATTATATTGGATCTAAAGGTGGTTGGTGTTACGATGGTGTAAGTGATGAATTTGCTTACTATACCAAAGTATGTTTCGAACACTTTGGTGAAAGAATTCCTTTATATACTACTATCAATGAACCTAATCATAATGCCTATTGTAACTATTGTGTAGGAAATTATCCACCAAATGAAAAAAATAATCTACAAGACTACGCTCATTGCGTATATAACATGATGGTATGTAATGCCAAAGCTATTAGAGAATTTAGAAAATTCAATTTCAAAAAATCAAAAATTGGTTATGTCCATGGCTGTGCCCCAGCAACCGCTCTATCTGATGAACCATCATATAAAGAAGCAGTTAAAAAATTAGATTTCTTCTGTAATGATCCATTCACTGAACCAGCAATCTGGGGAAGATATAATCCTGAACTAGTTGAAGAAGTTAAAAAACTTGGAATAGATCTATCATTTGTAAAACAAGAAGATTTAGATATTATGAAGGATAATACTATCGATTTCTTAGGACAAAACATCTATTCTCGTCAACTTGCAAAACCATATGAATTAGGAGGAACTAGATTTACTGTAAATAATGCCGGAAATAATGATGGTACTAAAAATACAGCAAGAGAAACTAGAGCAATTGAAGGTTGGTTTGAAACTGATAGAGATCCTAATACTCAATTAAATAAATGGGGAAGAGAAATCTATCCAGCATGCGCTTATTCTACTTTAATGCTACGCAAAGAAAAATTCGGTGACATTCCTATTTATATTACCGAATGTGGACATGGGGCATATGATGTAGCTGATGAAAATGGTTATGTTGAAGATGACGATCGTATCGAATTCTTAGAAAATTATTTACATTATATTCTTAAAGCAAAAGAAGATGGAGTAAATGTCAAAGGATTCTATGTATGGTCAACAATGGATTTATATTCATGGATAAATGGTTATAAAAAACGTTATGGCCTTGTAAGAGTTGATTACGATAATGGCTTAAAACGTATTCCTAAAAAGAGCTATTATTGGTATAAAGACTTTATTAGTAAACATAAAGATATTTAATATGGAGGCCTATTAAGGCCTCTTTGTAATATGTATAAAATTTATAAAAACAAAAATAAAACAAATACCAATAAAGCCAATTTTAATATAGAAAAAGTAAAACAATTCCGACAAAATCAACCAAATTATAAGCTAACTCCTCTTTATTCATGGCAAAATTTCGCCCAAAATTATGGTATTAAAAATCTATTAATCAAAGATGAATCAAAAAGATTTAACTTAAACTCATTTAAAGCCTTAGGTGTAAGTTATGCCATAAATTGTATTGAAAATAAAGATGATATCTATGTAACATGTACCGATGGAAATCATGGCAAAGCCTTAGCTTGGTATGGATTACAAACCAATCATAAAGTAATTGTCTTTATGCCAAAAGGCAGTGATAAAAAGCGTGTTGAAGCAATTGCTAAATATGGTGCAAGCGTAACCATAACAGAAATGAATTATGATGACACCGTACAATATGCTTATGAATATGCCAAAAAACATGGATATATCCTAGTACAAGATACCGATTTAAATGATTATAAGGATATTCCTACAAAGATAATAGAAGGATATTCAACCATTATCACCGAAATCCAACAACAAACTAACGAACAAATTACCCATGTCTTTATTCAAGCAGGCGTAGGTTCTTTAGCTCAAGGTATAATAGGAACCTTATTACAAACTACTAAACAAATGCCATCTTTTTACCAATGTTAATAGATAATACAGACTGGTTCTTTGCTTGTGATGATATTTTAACTATCAAAGGTATGGAACGCTCATTAAAACCATTTAATGATGATCAACCATTCTCTGGTGGAGAATCAGGAGCCATTGGCTTAGGTTTATTAGAAGAAATTTTACAAACAAATCCCCAAGATTTTCATCTAGATGAAAATTCCACCGTCTTAATAATTAATACCGAAGGAAGATTAGAGGATCAATAACATGAAAGTACTAGTAGCCCATTTTACTACCGAAGCAAATAGTAATATTCCAACCAAAACAAATATCAACGACTATAGCCTATATTTTGGTGAAGATGTAATTGAGCAAATGGAAATCAAAGATATTTTTGAAGATGAACAAATTGAACTAATCCCCACCATATATGCCAATTCTGGAGGATCAGGAGTAATTAAACAAAATGCCTTTAATTATATTGAATCAGTTATCTTAAATAGTATTAAAGAACATATAAATGAAATAGATGGCATTTATTTATTCTTACATGGAGCTAGCTATGTAGAAAATATTGGTTCAGGAGACCATCATATCTTAAAAGAAGTAAGAAAGATAGTAGGACCATATTTACCAATTGCAGTTGTTTGTGATCCTCATGGCAATCTAACTAAAGAATATGTAAAGAATTGTACGATTATAAGAAGTTTTCGTGAGTCCCCACATACCGATTCAACAGCTCCTAAAAAGTGAGTAGCCAAGATGTTATGTGATTTATTAAAGAATAGACAAAATATCCATGCTTTGTATCGTAAATTACCACTAATTCTTGGTGGGGAACAATCAGTATCTACCGATGAACCTGTACTATCCATCAATAAATATATGGATGAAATGGAAAAAGATTCACGCGTTAGAAGTGTATCATGGCATGTAGGATATCTAAGGCATGATTGTTTTGAAGCAGGTTGTGGAATAGTCATCGTTCCTCAAACTAATGAAGACATAGAATATTGCAAGCAAAAATTAGATGAATTAGCTAATTATATTTGGAATAAACGTCAAGAATTCCATTATACCTGCCTAGCTATGCCATTTGCTGAAGCATGGCAAAGTGCCCTATCACAAGAAAATAAACCAGTAGTCATCAGCGATTCTGGAGACAATGTAACTTCTGGGGCTTGTGGATGGAATACTTGGATCTTAAGAGAAATATTAAAATCAAATATTGAAAATAAGAAAATACTAATTTCCAACATTTGTGATCCAACTACTTTTAATTTGATATACTCATTAGCAATTGGAACAAATACAACCATAAATCTAGGAACAAATTATGATTATTTATCTAAATCAATTCCTTTAGAAGTAACTATTCTAGCTAAAGGAACATTAGAATATTACTTAGACCATCATGCCGATTATGGTTATTGTGTACTAGTTAAAGTAAAGAACAAAGAAATATATATAAATATTGGAAACACCAAACAAACCATGGCCGAAAAACAACAATTTGAACACGCAAATATCAACTGGGATGACTATGATATCATCATCGTAAAACAAGGATATATCTTCCCAGAATTAGTAGAAAAAGCAAGTTTAGCCATCATGGCTTTAACCGATGGTGCAACCATCCAAGATACAAAAAACATTAAATATCGTCAAATAATGCGCCCTATGTATCCAATAGATAATATTTAATAAATTTTGCTTGGGTTGACACCCCCCAAAACACCTTACAATATAAGTGCCTAATAGTGATAGAGCACGATAAAAAAGGAGGTAATCATCATGTTAAAGACAAACAAATCAATATTTATTTTATCTTTAAGTTGTATGTTATTATTGCCTTTATCTGTTTTTGCCAAGGATAAATCAAATGATTTTATTAGCCCTGTTAAAGATGGTGTTGTTACTGTTGATTATGATGAAGAAAGAGGTCTTAGATGTATTCATTTAAGATCAGATGATCAAATGGCTACATCAATTGATGTTCTTGCTTCTGCTGATGGAAAGATTACTCAAATTTTTGAAAGAGATAATGATACTTATTCTGTTTTAATTGAACATGAGGATGGTTATTCTAATTTATATGGTGGTTTAAAAACTGTTAATTTTGATATTAATGATAAAGTAAAACAAGAAGATATAATTGGAAATACCAAAACAATTTCTATGTCTTTTGTTATAATTCATGATGATGTTAGATTAGAAAATACTAGGGATTTAATTGGTTTAAATTAAATTTATTCTATAATATATTAAAAGCGTGTTTAACATTTTATTAGCTAACACGCTTTTATTATGGCCTTATCTATTTAAAATATGTTTTTCAATATAATGAGCAAATCCATCATTATCTACATCAAATTCGGTAATATCATCACATATTGCTTTAGTATCACTAGAACCATTTAATAAGCAAACGCCCCATCCAGCATTTTTAATCATTAAATTATCATTAGTTGTATCACCAAAGGCCATGACTTTAGAAATAGGTAAATTTGTAGCTTTACAATAAGTAACTAAGGCATTACCTTTAGATACTCTACGATCACAGAATTCCATTAAAGTATCTTGAGTCTTAAATTCCGCATAATTTTCTGAAGGATAATTCTTAATATATCTTTCAAATCTTTCCATTTCTTCCTTCTTAACACGAATCATTATCTTACCATTATCTTCATTAGCAAAGTCATCAACATCTTTAGCAATTATCAATTTTTTATTATTGCGAATTGCAGTTTCTTGAATCGTTTGATCATCTTTTAAAGCTTTGATAGCTCCATGATAATACATATATGGATTAACATTCAAAGGTTTAGTCATTTCCACAATTTCTTTTATCCAACTCTTCTTAAGTTTATAGAACTCTTCATTCTTTTTAGTATGTTCATTCCATATGCCGCCACCATTCATATAAATGATGATATCACATGGAAAACTCAATCCCCATGATTCATATACTGGTTTAACTTCATCTAATGGTCTACCTGAAGCAAGACCAAACATAATATTTCTTTTATGTAATTCCTCTATAACCTGCATGGTATATGGACTAAGTACTCTACGGTTTCTTGAAAGCAAAGTCCAATCAATATCACAAATCACTAATTTTACATCCTTGATCATAATATCAACCCCCAAGATATTATAATATAAGCTTTCGTAAAGTAAATGTTAAAAGTATTTATATCTTTAAAAATGAAATTATATTTCAAAAATTGCGTAAAAAAACTGTAGATAAGTGATCAGTTTATCTACAGTCATTAACATTTTTAAGCGGATTGAACTACTTTTGCTTTACGTCTACTAGCAATTTCTAATAGAATCTTAGCAGCTACAAATGATACAACTGTTGTAACAGCGC
>CASEWY010000016.1 GCA_949291625.1 uncultured Bacillota bacterium | reverse complement strand
GAAGCACTCCATTTAACGATATATTCTTTAGAATCGTAATTAGAAATACTAAAAGATTTAGTAAGCGTTTCTTTATATTGATAGTTAGTTGTTGGTTTATCTTTGTATAACATTACTTGGATATTTTGATCATTAATCGAGAAGGATACTTTGATATATGTAGGATTTTCTAGATTTAATGGTTCAATTATGGTATAGACTATATCATTGAAAGTTATATTTTGATTTATATTACCTTCTTCTAAAGGAATTCCTTGGTCTATAGCAGCTTGATATAAATCAGCAAATTGAGCATATTCATAAGGCTTTTCCATTATTTTTTCATATGTATATGTTCTAGTAGTTCCACTTGGACAAGCATTTATATCATATGGTTCATTACAATAAACATTAGGATCATTTTCATTATTATTTATTAAATGCCAATAATCAATAATACTATTATCATTAGTTTTTATATAATTATTTTCTTCATTTAAATAATAATTACCTTCTTTAGTAATTTTATAGCTAGCATTATTTTCATCTTTTACATAATATACGGGCTCAATAATACCTAAGATAGTAAATGATTCGCTTGAAATAATGCTTTTAGGAATATCGTTGATAGAAATAAGTGGAGGTACATCGATAGTTAAAGTTGTTTCTTGAATTCTTTGAAGTTCTATTTCGCTGATTGAATCATCTTCATATTTTTTATTAATTAATTGATAATTAATGCCATTAATATTCATTATGGTATCAATTGGCATATTTTCTAAAGTATATTCATTATTTTTTTGTAGGTAATTTTTAATATCATCTAAATTTAATTCTTTTGAATTTTTGTTTACTAATAAATTATAACTTTCATATGCTTTTAAATATATTTTGTGTGGATTATAACTAATTACTTCATAATCAATATTACCTATAGTAAATTTATTAACTTGATGATTTTTAACATTTTCTGGTAGTTGTTCGTAAGTTAATGAAGCATTAGGAATATGATATAAAGTAGCAGGATATACGATAAAGCTATCATCATCAATTTTTTCTTTAATAGTATAGGCTTCTTGTTGATATTCTAAATGATCTTTAATTATAGTTGCTTCAATATTATTTAAAGTTAGGGTAGTGCTTAAATCGGTTTGTTTGATTATGGCTCCATCTTTAGTATATTGGATTAATTGATATTCTTCATTACCAATAGTAAATTTAGCAAATGCTTCTAAATTATTAGGAATTTGATCAAAGGTAATAGGTTGGCTGGTATTGTAGTCATCATATTTTAATGATGATATTAAATATCCATCATTTTCAATCTTTTGGATAGTATATTGGTAACCATTTAAGTAAAAGCTTTGACCAATTTGGGGATTGTTTAAATTATTGATTAATTGTTGATAGGTTATCTTTGTTGATGGTTCTAAATAATCTACCTTAACTGGTCCTAAAGGTGTAGGATCTTTATCTAAATCTAAATCATTTATTTGATATATTTCAAAATTGGCACCATTCAATTTTAGATAAATACTATCACTATCTTGTTTGATGATAGATAAATCAATATCGCGTAACATATTGATGAAATCTTGATGAGTTATTTGATTTTGTTGACTTGTTTTTACTAAGAATGGTCTTTCGTCAATAAGATAGGGGTTGGTAGTTTTCCATTCTTTTATCCACCATGATTTATTTTGGGGCAATAAACTTTCAATATGGGCTAGACCATCAGATCCTACTGTAAATGTACGAATATTACTACCATCAGGTGTCATAATAGGATAGTATATCTTATTTCCATTAACATAATTAAAACCACCATATAAATCAGGATTTATTTCTACATTAAAATTATAAATATCTTGCCAATTTTCATCTTTACCACCATTAAAACGATATTGATAAGTAGGGTCATCCGACCAGCCAATTACGAAATGGGTTCCTTCACTACAAGTATTACTTTTAAAATATTCATCTAGTTTTTCAATTTCGATATCTGCAGTTTTTAATTTAAAAGCTAAAGTATAAGAAGGACTAGGATTTTCAAAACTAATGCCCATTAATTTTTGATTTGATCCACTAGTATATAACAAGATATTATTTAACCATGATTGATAATCTTGATCTTTACGTTTAAAAGTAAGTGTCTTGCCATTAGGACTATCATAGCCTTCATAATATAAATCATCAATATCGATTTTTAAACTATTTCCTTCTTGTTTAATATTGATTCCTGAATGGCTCTCTTGCGGAAATGGTTCAAACCAATCTAATACGGGAGTTCCTTTGTGAAAAAGGTTAGTAGATCCATCATCGGGTAATATTAAAGTTTCATCCCAATCTAATTCATAAGTAATAGTATCATGCCATTGGCTAGCGAAGCTTGGGGTAGTATCATAATTTTCTACTAGATTCATGATTTCATCCATCATACCATTAACATCCACATTGCCACTAACACCAGGACATTGTTGGTCCATAGGATTACACCACATTAAACTAGTAATTATTTCTTGATATTCTTGAGGACATATGGTTTGCCATATTAATAATTGGGTAGCTAAATAACTTTCATCACTATTGCCAATTAATGGATGACCATAACCATAATGGATTATTCTACCTACTTTATTCAATGTATCTTTATTTAAAGCACTAGGTTGAATAGTATATTGAGGACCATTTCCTTCGCTGTCAAGAATTACCATGACATATGGTTCGATACAATATCCTACTTTACCATCAATCATGAATTTAGATATATATTCAAAACCACCTTGTTTAACATTTTCATAACGAGCGATTCTTTTCTCTCTTTTTAAAGTAAGATTATCATTACTTAATAAAGCTATTGGTGAAAGAGCATTTTGATAATCGACAATCGTATATTTCATATCATCATATTCATATGTTCCAGGAAGTAATTCATTATCATCTTGATTATCCATAATAGGTGTTTCAATAGTAACTTCGGGAATTATTTCTTCTATATTTTCTTCAATTATAGGAGTAGTTGTTGGCTCGATTGAAGGGGTTGGTGCTAAGGTTTCTATGGGAGTTTGCGTTGGTATAGCAACTTCTTCGCTTGGGACAACTGTTTCTTCAATGGTTGGCTCTTCGCTTGGAATAATAGTTTCTTCAATGGTTGGGTTAGAAGTTTCTATAGGTATTTCGACTATTTCATTAGCGTTTATAGATTGAATGTTTAAAAGTAATATCATTAAACATAAAATAATTATTTTCATATTTTAAAAACTCCTTTCATAAGCTTGTAAGACAAAACGTGCATTATTTTTTTGCATATTGCAGGTAACAAGAGTAATTAATTGTTGATTATGATAATAAAAACCATCGATATGATTTAGGGCATAATTTAAAGTATTATCAAACATATTCTTAACTTGTTCATAAGAAGAAAAATAATTATTATGCCAATCAAGGTAGGTATTAGGGTCGTCTAAATCATATTCACAAAAACTAATTATTTGATAAATGTGTTCGCCTTGTTCATCTATTAATTTAAATTCTTGATGTTTATCAAAATAATCTTTATCAGCATAATTTTTTAAAAAAGTAAAATTCCAATCTTTCGTCTTAGAAGAATGACCATTAATAATATAATTATTGGAACTATCTAAAGGTGATAATTGTTTTTCCATGAAACAAGATCCCATCGTATCATAATTACCCCAAGGATCATGTAACATATAGTAATCGCCATTATCGGTATATATGACAGGTATTTGTGTAATCTTGTCATCTATTTCAAATTCTAAGAGACAAAATATCTCGGAATTTATTTTTTGCCAATCTTTCAAAGTTTTTAGATTATCTTCTTCCTTTTGATGGATATAAATTTGTTTTGTATCTTTGTCATCTTCTTGATAAATTAGACTGGTGCCCAAAAGGAAAATCGAAAGAGCTAAGTATGTTTTTACACTTTTTTTAAGTTTTCTACTCATAGCTTACTAATACTCCTTGATCATAAGTTATTTCTTCTTCATAATATTCTTCATATATTTCTTCACTATAAGTTGGGGTACTTTCATTAGGTAAAATTATTTGAGCTTGTTCAAATGTTATTGGCTTATCATTATTAATAGTTTGAATGGGTGCTGGTTTAGTTTCTTTAATTATCTTTAAAGAAGCATTAGCGCTATTTCCTGAAGAATCACTTACTTGATAATCATAATAAGCAACATCATCATTAAAATGCAGTTCATTAGAACATATGACCTTATTTTTTAAATCGGAATCTACATTATCTATTACTTCATCGATATAAAAATTACAGCTTTGTAAATTATCATCATACATAATTTCATCATACAAAAGTTTTATAGAAGGGCTTTGATTATCAATGACATTTACCATCAAAGTTTTTTCTACTTCTTTAAAATTGTTTCTAGCAATATAAGTCAAAGGATAACTGCCAGGACGATCATATTCTAAATTAGGCAATATAACCTTGGCATTTACAATTTTAGATACATATTCATTAGGATTAAAGATATCCCCATATATTAAATCGATACTATTTCTAGTCAAAGTAAAATCAATAGTTAATAAACTTTTTAAAAGTTGAATGCTAAAAATAAAGATAATAAGAAATAGAATAATCAAGCTAATAATTATTTCTTTCTTATATTTATTAAGCACAAAATTATTTTCTAATATATTTGTGCCAAAAATGTCATAGGCTTCATTAAAACTTAAAGATAGAGTTTGTTGTTTAGAGTTTTCTAATATTACTTTATCTTTAATATCTAATATTTTGATTTTTTCGGAAATATCAATTGAAAATTCTTTTAATAATTTTTTTAATTTTTCACAACCATAAATATGAGTAATTTCAATTTCTTCTCCAATACTACATTTAGCTAAAGACTTTGATTTCATAAATCTCCCTTTCCTTTATAGCTATATATGAACTTGTTTTGATTATTTTCCTAAAAAAAATTATTAATTTGCGTTAAAATATATTAAAAGGAAGATAGTATGCTAAAGTTAATAAATATTAATAAGACATATGATAATAAAGTAAAAGCTTTAAAAAATATCAATTTTGAATTAGGTAAAAATCAATTAGCAGTTATTATTGGGCCAAGTGGTTGTGGGAAAACTACCTTATTAAGAACAATTGCGGGACTAGAAAAACAAGATGCAGGAGAAATATGGATTCAAGATAAATTGGTAAATGATTTAGTGCCATATAAACGGGATATATCCTTTATATTTCAAGATGCTTCTTTGTTTAATCATATGAATGTATTTCATAATATTGCTTATGGAAATCATGGAAATATGGATAATAAGCAATTGAAACAAAGAGTAGAAAAAATAGCTAAAATGTTAAAAATAGATAATTTATTAGAACGCTATCCTTCTAAATTATCTGGAGGACAAAAACAAAGAGTCGCAATTGCTAGAGCTATTTGTAAACCTAGTAATTTAATTTTGATGGATGAACCTTTTAGCAATTTAGATGCTCAATTAAAAGAAGATTTATTACAAGAAATTAAAGCATTACAAAAAGAATTAAATCTTATGATCATATATGTAACCCATGATCAAAAAGAAGCCTTTGCTTTAGCGGATAAACTTATCGTTATGGAAGATGGTTATATATTGCAAGTAGATAAACCATCAAATGTATATCGTCATCCTATTAATCCCTTTGTAGCACGTTTTTTTGGTGATATTAATATTTTTGAAGGATATATTGAAGATGATTATTTAGAGTTTGCTGATAATAAAATTAAATTAGATAAACATTTTACAAGTGGTCAAATCTTATTTGGTATTAGACCAGAAGATATTAAGCTTGATGGCAATATAGAATTAGAAGATATTCAAAAAGAAGATAGGGGAAATTATTATTTATTTACTGCAAAAATAAATAATTTACCTATAAATATAAAGGTAAATAACGATATTAAATTTAATAAAATTGATTTTCCCGCAGAAAAAATAATTGTTTGGGGAAAAATGCTTGACGAGTCTAATTAATAATGGTAATATAAATAGGCATTCGATGGAAAATGTTAATAAATGGGCCTGTAGCTCAGGTGGTTAGAGCGCACCCCTGATAAGGGTGAGGTCGTTGGTTCAAGTCCATTCAGGCCCACCATCGAATTATAAATACATGGGGTTTTAGCTCAGCTGGGAGAGCGCCTGCTTTGCACGCAG
>CASEWY010000015.1 GCA_949291625.1 uncultured Bacillota bacterium | reverse complement strand
CTTAGAGAGGAATTTTAAAATGAACTTAAAAGATTATATTGCTAGTATTCAAGATTTTCCTAAAGAAGGTATCTTATTTCGTGATATTACCCCTTTATTAAATGATCCAAAGGCTTATAAACAAACGGTAGATACTTTGGCTGAATTTGCTAAAAAAGCTGGAGCAGAAGTTATTTTAGGACCTGAAAGTCGTGGTTTCATGTTTGGTTGTCCAGTGGCAATTGAAATTGGTGCAGGTTTTGTTCCAGTTAGAAAACCAGGAAAATTACCAAGAGCTACTATTAGTGAAAAGTATGATTTAGAATATGGTTCTAATGAATTACAGATTCATGAAGATGCAATTAAACCAGGACAAAAAGTGGTTATTGTTGATGATCTTCTAGCAACCGGTGGTACTGTAGCAGCAACTATTAAGATGGTTGAAAGACTTGGTGGTGAAGTTGTTGGTTGCGCTTTTGTAATTGAATTAGCTGATTTAAATGGTAAGGAATTATTAAAAGATTATAATGTCTTTACTTTATTGCAATATTAAGTGGATCATTCCACTTTTTATTTATAATTAAAGAGAAATGAGGATTGAGTTATGATAGAAATTAAAGGTAAATATGGAATAGCTAAGGTTTTTACTGATGATATTGAACAACTAGCAATCGATCAGATTTCTATTTTGATGGATCAACCATTCGCTCAAGGTACTCATGCTAGATTTATGCCCGATGTACATGTTGGAAAAGGATGTACAGTAGGAACAACCATGATAATCAAAGATAAGATTTGTCCTAATTTAATTGGTGTAGATATAGGATGCGGAATGTTATTAGTAAATTTGGGTAAAATAGATATAGATTTACCTTTATTTGATGAGATTGTAAATAAATATATTCCATCAGGTTTTGCAATACATGATGAAGCTATTTATTCTGACCAAGAGTTAAAAGATTATGGTATAAATTTCGAAGATATTGTAAGTGCCGCTTCTAAAAGAATGTTAGATTATCACAAAAGAAGCATTGGAACCCTTGGAGGAGGTAATCATTTTATTGAATTGAATAAAGATGATGATGGTAATATCTATTTAGTTATTCATTCTGGCTCACGATATTTAGGAAAAAAGGTATGCGAGTATTATCAAAATAGAGCTAGCAAGGCAGCAAAAGATAAGGGTTCGAAATTTTATCAAATTCAACATGCGGTGATAGATGAATTAAAAAGCCAAGGTAAACAAAAAGAAATTCCTGAAAAGCTTCAAGAATTACAAGAAGAATATAAGTTTGCTATAAATGAATTGGCTTATCTTGATAAAAATTCAACTGATGATTTTGATAATTACATTAAAGAAATGCATATAGCGCAAAAATATGCTTCATTAAATAGAAAAACGATTGCACAATTAATCTTGATTAATTATTTTAAAAAAATTAATAATCAAAATGAAATTAAAGGTATATGGCATGAAGAATATTTTGAAATTGAAGATTTAGATAAGAAATTTTCTTATTTTGAAACTATTCATAATTATTTAGAGATTTCTGATAAACAAATTATTCTTCGAAAAGGAGCAATTTCTTGTAAAAAAGATGAGATAGTTTTGATTCCGTTAAATATGCGTGATGGCTCTTTAATTTGTATTGGTAAAGGTAATGAAGATTGGAATTGTTCTGGTCCTCATGGCGCTGGTAGAAAAATGAGTAGGGCTCAAGCAAAAGAAAATATATCTTTAAAAGAGTTCCAAGAAGCAATGAAGGATATTTATTCTACAAGTGTGGTAACATCAACTAT
>CASEWY010000014.1 GCA_949291625.1 uncultured Bacillota bacterium | reverse complement strand
TTTTTACTTTAAGAAAGTTAAGCATACACCTATGATGTATCCTAGGGCTTTTGCGAAAATTAAGAAGCAACCATTGTGAGGAATTGAAAATGAAAAATGCGACTTTAATAGCTATAGATAAAATAAAAGCTAATCGTTTTCAACCACGTATTCAATTTGATGAAAAAGCTTTAATTGAATTGTCGGAATCAATTAAAGAAAATGGTTTATTACAACCAATTGTAGTACGTAAAGATGAAGATGATTATGAAATAATAGCAGGGGAAAGAAGATTTAGAGCTTGTATTATGGCAGGTTTTAAAGAGGTTCCTTGTTTAATAATGGATCCTAGTGATTTACAAAGTGCACAAATGGCATTAGTGGAAAATATTCAAAGGGAGAATCTTACAGCTATTGAAGAGGCTAAAGCTTATGTTAAAATAATGTCTTTGGCTAATATTACCCAGGAAAACCTGGCTAAAAAGATTGGGAAATCGCAATCGACGATTGCCAATAAAATAAGGTTATTACAATTGCCTAAAGAAGTTCAATTAGCAATTAGTGAAAGAAGAATTAGTGAGCGTCATGCTAGAGCTTTGCTTGCTTTGGATGAAGATGAGCAAGTCAATATGATGCGTAAGATTATTGATAAAAATCTTAATGTTAGACAAACTGAAGAATATATAGCAGAATTAAAAAATAAAGAAAAGAAACCACGTAAAGTTATTACTAAGGGTTTTACGCGTAATATTAAAATTGGTATTAATTCTATTAACCAATGTTTGGATATGATACGTAAGACGGGTATAGTAGTTACTAGTGAAATGGATGAAAATGATGAGGATGTAATCATTAAAGTTAAGTTTAAGAAGTAGGAGGAATCATGGCTAAAATTATTGCGATAGCTAACCAAAAAGGTGGCGTAGGTAAGACCACGACTAGCATTAATCTTGCAGCTGGGCTGGCCTATTGTAACAAGAGAATATTATTGGTAGACTTTGATCCTCAAGGTAATGCGACTCAAGGTATAGGGGCTAAAAAATATGGCTTTACTAAGACCGTTAATGATGTATTGTTGGGAAAAGATAGTGTTGCGGATTGTGTAGTGAATTTGCCAATTTATGAACCTCGTTTAGATGTATTATGTGCAAATATTAATTTAGCTGGAGCTGATTTAGAGATGGCTAAATATCGTGAGGGTAGAGAAAAATTATTGAAAATTAAATTAGATGAAGTTAGGAATGATTATGATTTTATTATAATTGATTGTCCTCCTTCATTAGGTTTATTAAATACGAATGCTTTAACTGCTGCCGATTCGGTTATTATTCCTGTACAAAGTGAATATTATGCTTTGGAAGGATTGACTCAATTATTGAGTACCATTCGTTTAGTACAGCGTTTATTTAATCCGCATTTAGCAATCGAGGGAGTATTGTTGACGATGTTTGATGCGCGTACTAATCTTAGTGTGGAAGTGCAACAAGAAGTTCGTAAGTATTTTAAAGAGAAAGTTTATCGTAGTTATATACCGCGTAATGTTAAATTGTCGGAGGCGCCTAGTAGTGGTCAGTCTATCTATACCTATGATATGGAATCATCGGGGGCTAAGGCTTATATGTCTTTAGTTAAAGAGGTGCTTACTGCCAATAGCAAAGGGGTGAGATAATGAGTAAAAAAGCTAAACGTCCAGCTTTAGGTCAAGGCTTGGAGAATATCTTTGGGGATGGAATTGAAGATTTAATTTCTAATATTGAACAGAGTAGTTCTTTACAGTCTTCTACGCAAATTCCTCTTTCTAGTATTAGACCTAATCCTTATCAACCGCGTAAAGTTTTTGATGATAAGGCTTTACATGAATTAGCAGCTTCTATTGAAGAACATGGAATCTTTACACCTTTATTATTAAGAGAGAGTGTACAAGGTTATGAAATAATTGCTGGGGAAAGACGTTTTAGAGCGGCTAAGATTGCTGGTTTAGATAGTGTTCCTGCCATCATTGTTAATTTTAATGATGAACAGATGATGGAAATTGCGATATTGGAAAATGTTCAACGTGAAGATTTAAATGCGATTGAAGAAGCTAATGCATATAAGAATTTAATGGATCGTTTAGGTTATACCCAAGAAGTATTGGCTAAGCGTGT
>CASEWY010000013.1 GCA_949291625.1 uncultured Bacillota bacterium | reverse complement strand
ATTTCTAATTTAGTTGAAGTTGGTAAACGTGGTTCCATCTTAGTTCATGGTGATTTATATTATAATATGCATGTTGAAGTAGCTGATGTTGTTAAGTTAGATTATAGTGATGAAGCTTATAATAATGGTGAATTTAATGTAGATTATTCGGGTAAAGATAATCAATTAGCGGAATATACTGTTACATTTAATATATTAACTATTGAAAGTACGCCATTATATATCTTTGATTAATTTTGCTTTTTTATTTCTACTTTAAGTGTTATAATACCAAAGTAAAGCGTTATAACTAAAGAAGTAGTAATAAATATTATTAGGCATGAAGAGAATGGTATATTTTGGTGTGAGTACCTTGTCTAAAGATTTATGAATTCGTCTTTATAGTGGGACTAATAATCCTCGGTGCTGCCGTTATCCAGTTAATTAAGGTGTATCTTTATTTTGTAATAAAGATAAATCAGGATGGTACCGCGTAATTTTTTAATCATTGCGTTCCTGTTTCAGGAATGCATTTTTTTATGGGAGGGTAAAATGGAAAAGGTTCAACAAGTTAAAAATGATGGCTTGATGGCTATTGAAAAATGTGAAAACTTAGAACAATTAAATCAAGTTAGAATTGATTATTTGAGTAAAAAAGGCCATGTTCAAGGGTTGATGGCTTTGATGAAAGATTTATCCAAAGAAGAAAAACCTGCTTTTGGGCAAGAAGTTAATGATTGTAAACAAGCTTTGACAAAAGCTTTAGATGCGAAAATGGAAGTTTTACAAAAAGATGCTTTAAAGGCTAAATTGGAAAAAGAAAAAATTGATATTACGGTTGCTGGATATAAACCTAATATTGGTACTGTTCATCCATTGATGATGATTCAACAAGAATTGGAAGATTTATTTGTTGGTATGGGTTATAGTGTTGCGGAAGGACCAGAAATGGAACTTGACTTATATAACTTTGAAAGAGCTAATTTACCTAAAGATCATCCAGCTCGTGATATGCAAGATACTTTCTATATCACTCCTAATACTTTATTGCGTACGCATACTACAGCAATTCAAATGCGTGTTTTGGAGCAAGCTAAAGGTCAATTACCTATTAAGTTGATTTGTCCTGGTAAGGTATATCGTCGTGATGATGATGATGCAACTCATTCACATCAATTCATGCAAATGGAAGGATTGGTTGTTGGTGAAAATATTACCTTGACTGACCTTAAGGGTACTTTAAGATTCTTTGCGAAAAAGATGTTTGGTGAAGATAGAGAAATTAGATTTAGACCTAGTTATTTCCCATTTACAGAACCTAGTGTAGAAGTTGATGTTAGCTGCCATATGTGTGGTGGTAAAGGATGTAATGTTTGTAAACAAACTGGTTGGATTGAAATTTTAGGAGCTGGTATGGTACATCCTAATGTTCTTGAAATGTCTGGTTTTGATAGTAGTAAATGTAGTGGTTTTGCATTTGGTATTGGTCTTGAAAGAGTTGCAATGTTGAAATATGGCATTGATGATATTCGTAATTTCTATACTAATGATGTAAGATTCTTAAAGAATTTTGATCGTTTTGACTAGGAGGTTTAAACATGAAGATTAGTTATAATTGGTTAAAACAATATATTAATTTAGATGATGTTACCCCATATGAATTAGCGGATAAATTGACGACAGCTGGCGTAGAAATTGAAGCTTGTGAACCATATGTGTTAGGTACTAATTTAGTGATTGCAAAAGTTGAAGAATGTTATGATCATCCTGATAGTGATCATTTGCATGTTACTAAAGTTAATGATGGTACTAATGTTTATCAGGTTGTTTGTGGCGCTCCTAATGTCAAAGCTGGTATTAAGGTTATTTTAGCTAAAGATGGTGCTAAATTACCTGGTGGTACTATTAAAAGAAGTATGGTACGTGGAGTTGAATCTAATGGTATGATTTGTGCTCTTTTTGAATTAGGTGTTGATAAAAAATATCTAACTGATGAACAAATTAATGGTATTGAAATTTTAGGGGATGATGCAGTAGTTGGTGAGGATCCAATTAAATATTTAGGTTTAGATGATGTAGTATTAGATGCTTCATTAACTCCAAATCGTGCTGATTTATTGAGTATGTGGGCACTTGCTAAAGAGGTTGGAGCTATCTTGCGTAAAGAAGTACATCTTCCAGAATGTTTAGATTCTACAAATATTGGTACACCATCAACTTTCCATTTGGATACACAAACTAATAAATGTCCATACTTTTTAGGAAAAGTTGTAAATAAAGTTGTAGTAAAACCTAGTCCTAAATGGATGCAAGATCAATTGCATGCAGCTGGTATTAAGGCTATTAATAATGTTGTTGATATTAGTAACTATGTTATGCTTGAAACTGGTCAACCATTGCATTTCTATAATCTAGCTAAACTTGCGAATAAGGATATTGTGGTTAAAGATAATATTGAAATGTCTTTGACGGCTCTTGATGGTATTAGCTATGATGTACATAAAGATGATATTGTAATTACTACCAATGGTGAACCTACAGGTCTTGCAGGTATCATGGGTGGTGATGATAGTAAGATTGATGAGACGACTACTAGCATCTTCATTGAAGCAGCACATTTTAATGATGTGGCAATTCGTAATACTTCTAGACGTTTAGGTCTTGCGACTGAAGCTGCTACTCGTTTTATTAAGGGTATTGAACCTATGGCAGCTAAAAAGGCGGTTGATCGTTGTGTACAATTATTAACTGAATTAGCGGATGCGGATGGTTTTGAAACTAATGTTGAAGCAGGTACTAATAATTATGAACCTGTTGTTGTGAAGGAAACTTTAGAACATTGTAATCAATTATTAGGAACAAATTATACTAGCAAGCAAGTAGAAGCTGTCTTAAATGCTTTAGATTTTAAAGTAATTAATAATAATGATGAATTTACTTGCCATATTCCTAGTTATCGTACAGATATTAAGATTGCGCCAGATATTGATGAAGAAGTTATTCGTCTATTAGGCTATGATGATTTAAAAGAAACTTTACCATTGATGAGTGCGACGGTAGGTGCTTTAAATCCTCGTCAAAAATTACGTCGTATGATTAAAGATGTTTTAGTTGGTATGGGCTTAAATGAAATTGTTACTTATACTTTGACTAAAGCCGATTATATGGAAGATACCATTATGCCTTTTGGTGATTATGTACAAGTAATGTCACCACTTAGTGAAGATCGTCGTTATATGCGTTCTAGTTTAATGGCTAGTGTTTTAAATTGTCTTGCTTATAACCAAAATCGTCAGTCAGTAAATAATAATTTGATTGAAATTAGTGCAGTTACTACCCAAGAAAAAGTTCAAGAACGTTTAGCTATTTGCTTGAGTGGTCATTTACAACAAGATCGTTTACATCAAGTAGATGTAAAAAGTGATTTCTATACTTTAAAAGGAATTATCTATGATATTCTTGAGCGTTATGGCTTTAATGAATCAAGAATAATGCTTAAAGAAAATACTATTGATACTATTCATTTCCATCCATATCGTAGTGCATGTATCTATGTTGGCAAGGATTTATTAGGTATATTTGGTGATGTTCATCCTAGTTATGCTAGTAAGATGGATGTTACAAATTGTGTTTATGCTGAACTATTATTGGATGTTATCTTAGCTAATAAAGTATCAAAAGTACGCTTTGTACCATTGGATAAATATCCTAGTGTTTCGCGTGATATCGCCTTGGTTGTTAAGGAAGATGTTCAAGTACAAAAGATTGTAGAAACTATTAAGCGTAGTGGTAATCAATTGGTACGTAATGTTGAAGTATTTGATATTTATCAAGGAGAACATGTAGAAAAGGGCTATAAATCCGTAGCATTAAATATTATTTATCAAGCTAATGATCATACTTTAAAAGATGAAGAAATTAATAATTGTCATCAAAATATTTTAGATAATTTGCAAAATAAATTAGATGCAAATTTAAGAGGTTAATATAAAAAGAACTTCTTTATTTGGATAATACCAAATGAAAAAGTTCTTTTTTCTTTTAGAAGTTCCAACTAGGTAATATTTCTAAGAATTGCGAGAATTCATAAGTTGTACCAAAACCACAAGTAATTGGTAGATATATGATAAATATAAGAATACAAGCAAAGATAAAGATATTGATATAACGTTTGGTAAACGGCTTTTTTTGAATTAATATCTTAGCGATAAATACGATAGATAATATCATAAAGATAACACTAGGATAATAATGATAGCTAAATACGCAACGGGTAACTAATAGCCAAGGGGCTAAATTACTTAGATAACCAACAAGAATGAAAAAGCCTGTGCGATTGCGATAGCGAATAGTAAAATATAAACATAATGGTAAAGTAATAACACTTATCCAATTTATTAATGGATTATTTAAACAACTAATAGTATGATAGATATTTCCTTCATATCCAGTATAATACCAGATAGGACGAATATCTAGAATCCATTGCCACCATACACTTTCAAATGGGTGGCTAGCTTTTAAATCGATATGATATTCATACATATAGATAATTTGATCAATAACATTTTTTATTGACCATCCATCACGCCATACTGGAGTAATTAAATAAATTGCAAAGTACATAACAACAGGGATAATAATAAACCATAGAATGCACCATAATAATGTTTTAAACAATTTTTCATAGAAACAACTTACGATTAAATTTGCTTGTGCAGCATCATCTTCTAATTCAAAAGTTTGATTCGCTATCATTTTTTTAGCTAAACGATATTCACGATAGCGATTGATGATATTAGCAAAAAATATAAGCGCAAGACCAACTGCACCATAACATCCTGTCCATTTAGTACTTATGGCCATGCCCATAAACAAACCACTTAAAGCTAAATGGGTAAATTGACGTTTTAGGGAAGTATCATAGAACGAAGAATAATAATATTCGCTCATAAAATAGAACATAGCGATGATAAAAAAGATACTAAATGGTTCTAAAGTAGCTATTCTAGAGGTTGTTATATGCATGAAATCGGCTGCAAATAACAACATTGTCATTGTCGCAAAATAAGTTTTATTAAATATTCTTTTGGCAAGGACATAAACTAGTGGCAACATTAAGATAGCAAATATAGCGCCCATAATTCTAAAACCAAAAGGATTAGAGCCAAATAATTTAATACCTAGTGCCATGATTGATGTCCCAAGTAATGGATGTACATGAGCATACATATATTGTCCTTCAACAATTTCTACTGCATTTCTTGGATGATATACTTCATCAAAATAGGTATTGGTCGTATAGGTTTGTTTTAAAGGAATTTCATCTTGTTCATCAATTAATTTATTAGCATCATATAATGGATTATCTACATCTTGATATACTTCTACATCGATGAAATCTTCTTGATCAGTTTTATGAAAACCAATTTCTGTTATGGTTGTTTTTAAATTGTTAGTCTCAATTTTAATATATTCATAATTATAATCACCACTTATAATTTCCCATTGTAAGAATGAATGGTCTTCTAAGGTTGTGATTAGTTCATAATTACTATTATCATTGCTTCCATAGATTTTAGTATCATGAAAACCTATTTGATAGCCATCATAAGTATGATTATTATCACCTTCTTGACCGATGATATAGATTTCATTAAATTGTGGATCAGCTAATTTTAAAATAATACTTTGATTTTCATAGGTAGGTTGCCAATAGGTATTTGGCATAATAGTTGATCCTAATTCATGTAAAGATATTATGGCATAAATTGCCGTTACTAATACTATGACATAAGCATCTTTTTTATTTAGCTTTAATTTAGGTTTACTAGTATAAAAACTATGTGTTTTTATTTTATTTATTTGTTTTTCATTTTTATTTGGTATGCGCGTAAATATTAAAGTAATGATAAAAAAGACGATAATAGAAAGTAATATTAATATTATTAATTCTGTATCATAAAATAAAGATAAACTTATTCTTTCGAGCATGTTAAAACCTCACATGGTGTATTATATGATAATTTTATCCTTTTTTAAAGAATTTAAAAAGCAATATTCATTTTTGAATACTGCTTTAAGCTTTAGTTATTTTTTTCGTTGAAGTCTTGTAGTCTAGTTTCAATTTCTTTTAATTGTTCTTCAAGCTCATTGATGAATTTTTCTTTTTCTTGAATTTCTTGTTTAGCATTATCAACTTGACTTTCACTTAACATATATACCATTTCTTTATTTAAATATTCGATTTGGCGTTTTTGTTTAGCAATTAGTTCTTCTTTGCGTTGTTTATTTTGTAACATGCGTTCATGCCACATTTCTCTTTTATTTTGATTGAAAGCCTTCATTTTTTCAAAGTATTCATCTTGTACTTGTTTGAAAGCTTTCCAAGCCTTATCATCTAATTCTTTTGAAGCATTTGCTAGAGTCTTATAAGCATTCATCAAGTCTTTCATTGCTTGAGTATTTTCCTTATTATAAGTATTAGTAGCTAAAACTTCTTGGGCTTTATTTACTAGTTCCATTTTCTTATCGAAATTTTCTTGGAAAGTTTTTTCTAATTCTTGACGATATTGACCATATTTGTTGTAGAATTCATCTCTAAAGCCATTGAATTTTTCCCATAGTTTTTGATCGTGTTGATGACCTGAACTGCCAATTTTTTTCCATGCTTCAAATAATTCATTACTTTGCTTAATAGCTTCTTTAAAGTTTTCAGTTTGGCATAAATTTTCGGCTTTTTGAATTAATTCTTCTTTTAAAGCTTTATTAGCATTAAATTTATCTTGTAAATCTTTGTAATATTCATTTTTCTTGTCGAATAATTTTTGTCTTTCAGCATTGAATGAAGTCCATAAAGCATCATCAGTTTCTTTATCCATACGTGGACATGCTTTCCAAGCTTCCATTAAATCATTCATCTTTTGGGTTGCTTCTTTTAGATTTGATAGATTTGCTACTTGTTTAGCTTCAGAAATAATCGTTTCTTTTTGTTTTTTTACTTCTTCTAAATCTTGTTTATGCTTAGAAGAATGAATACTTAATATGTTTTCAAATTCTTCTTCTAGTTCTTCTTCAATTGCTGATTCAAAATATTCAATCTTACGCCAAGTGCGTCTTAAATCTTGAATTTGTGGATGTATGGTAGACCATGGAGCAGATGAATCAATTTCTTTGGCTTTTTCAATAAGTTCTTTTCGTAAAGCGATTGATTCATCAATGTCTAGGTTTTTAAAGTTAATTTGATTTTTTTGCATAGTTAATATAGCTCCTTTTATCGATGTTTTAATTATACACTAATTCTTAAAATTATTTATGATAAAATATAATAATAAAAATATTTTTATCATTTTTTATTATATGAATGTTATAATTGCAATGGTGATTTTATGGATAAAAGATTAGTTAAAAATTATATATATTCCGTACTTTATCAATTATTATTGGTAATTACGCCTTTTATTACTACTCCCTATCTTACAAGGGTAATGGGATCTGAAGTTTTATCTATTAATACTTGGACGGCTAATTTAGCTCAATGGTTTGTATTATTTGGTATCATGGGCGTTAATATATATGGAAATAGAGAAATAGCTAAGGTGCGTGATTCGCGAAAAGAACTTTCTAAAACTTTCTGGGAAATCTTTTTGATGCAATTTATAAGCATGGTTATTTCTTCTATAGTTTATATTTGTTTTCTATTTTTAAATAATAGTGAATATTTCTTATATTTAGCTTTGCAAGGTATTACCTTATTTAGTGTAGCTGTAGATATTACATGGTTTTTCTATGGGGTAGAAGATTTTAAAAAAGCTAGTTTAAGAAATATGTTTGTGAAGATCTTTGGTATTGTCTTAATCTTTATCTTTGTTAAAGGACCAGATGATCTTGTTAAATTTATTTTGATTAATACTTTATCTGGCGTATTAGGACAATTTGTCATGTGGGTACAGTTGCGCCATTATATTGATTTTTATAAAGTTAGTATTTCAGGAATTTTACGTCATTTTAAACCTAATATAGCTTTATTTATTCCTCAGATTGCGATTAGTGTTTATTCGGTATTAGATATTACTATGTTAGGATATCTAGGCCCTAGAATGAATGAAGTTAACTTTTATGAACAAGCCCAGAAATTTGTTAAGATGTTTTTATTCTTTATTACCTCAATTGGTAGTGTAATGTTACCTAGAGTTACCAATGTATTTCATAAAGGTAATTATGAACAGG
>CASEWY010000012.1 GCA_949291625.1 uncultured Bacillota bacterium | reverse complement strand
CAATATTCAATGAAGCTATGTACTTCTTTTTCCGTTTTAAATCTTGCGGTATACATATCATTGCCCATAGCGGCACTTACGATATCTGGCATATTTTCGTGCATACAGATTTTTCCTTCATAACGTGCTAAAATTTTAGCTTCGGAATTTTTATAATTAAAGCCATTACGTCTACCTACATAGGCACAATAATATGGACGACTCATATTATAAGGTAATACATGGCCCATGACCATTTGTGCATATATAGCATATACATCAATGTCATTAGCAAAATTCATCATATCAGGAGTATAGCCTCCAGGAGGACGCATATTTACTTCTAGTCCTAAGATTTCGCCTTTTTTAGCTAGGCCTTCTTTATCTTCTAATAGACGGAAGTATTCACAATGGAAAAAGCGTGCTCTAGGTTTAAATGAAGCGATAACAGCTTTTCCAATCTTTTGTAAATCTTCAGGAATCTTACGTAAAGAATAGTAATAACATTCATCAACATTATTAACAATATCCATGATTGGTGTTGGGAAAACATGCGAAGTTTCAAAGATAACTTTACTATTTTCATCACATATACCATCATAAGAAACAATTAGACCATTGATGAATTCTTCCATGATATAAGGTACATTAGGTAATGTACGATAGAATAATTCTAATTCGGCATCATTTTTAATCTTATAAGTTGCGCTAGCTCCTACCCCATTGTCAGGTTTTACGACTACAGGATAGCCTACTTTTGTAATGAATTTTTTTGCTTCTTCTAAGGTGCTTACCATGTGATAGCGTGCAGTTTTTACTCCCGCTTTAGCATAATATTCTTTCATCTTAGATTTATATTTATAATGTTCTAATTCATCAGGGAAAGCCCCAGTAGTTATATTAAAATCTTGGCGCAAACATGCATCGCTTTGTAACCAATATTCATTATTGGATTCTAGCCAATCTATTTTGCCATATTTGTGGGCAAAATATGCGACAGCACGATATACTTCATCATAGTTTTCTAAAGAAGAAACTTGGTAGTAGTCAGTTAATGATTCTTTTAATTCATTAGATAGATAATCATATGGATCCTCAGCGATTCCTAAACTATTTTGACCTAAATTTTTAATAGCACGGGCAAACTGATAATAGTTTCGTGGAAAAGTTGGGGAAATAAAAATGAAATTCATAATAATAGCCCCCTTATTAAGAAATATTTTAGCATAATCTAAATGAAAATAAGCAAAAATTGTGTAATAAATTGCTATTTGTAATAAAATAATTATAGACAAGGGGGAATAATATGGTACATCAGGATGCTTCAAGATGTTTGAAATGTAAAAATGCATTGTGTCAAAAACATTGTCCAGTTTCTACCGATATTCCAAAAATAATGGAATTATATCTGAATGGTGAAATTTTAAAGGCTCAACGATTATTATTTGAAAATAATCCATTTAGTGCTATATGCAGTATTGTTTGTGATCATCAAAGACAATGTTTTGGTAATTGTGTATTAAATTTTAAAAAAGTGCCAATTCATTTTTATGAAATTGAACAAGAATTGTCCATTCCTTATTTAAAAGAAGTACATTTTACTAAAAATAATATAACTAAAGAAAAAATAGCGATTGTTGGCGGAGGACCTGCTGGTATTAGCTGCGCTTTATTATTGAGTGATGAAGGTTATGATATAACAATTTATGAAGCTAATGATTCATTGGGTGGAGTATTGACTTATGGTATTCCTGATTTTCGTTTGAGTAAAGATTTAGTTAAACAATATACGCGCATCTTAAAAGAAAAAGGGGTAAATATTAGATTGAATTGTCATATCGGTCATAGTATTTCTTTAACTGAACTTAAAAAAGATTATGATGCGATAATATTAGCTGTAGGAGCTGGGGATGCTAAGATGATGCATATTCCTAATGAAACTAGATATAATGTTCATTATGCGATAGATTATCTAAAGTCACCTGAAAGCTTTGATTTAGGTAAAAAGGTCATTGTTTTAGGGGGAGGAAATGTAGCGATGGATGCTTGTCGTATGGCTTCTAGACAGGGCTATGATACTTATGTATATTATCGTAAGACCTTTGAGGATATGCCCGCTAATAGAAATGAAGTTGAAGAGGCAATTGCGGAAGGCATTAAGTTTGAAACTTTTGAAGTGCCTATAGCAATTGATGATACAGGTATGATATTTGCTAAGGGTGAAAATGTTCTTGATGAAAATGGTCGAAAGAAAACAAAGATTATTGAAAATACTGAACATCATGTTGATTGCGATAGTATAATTGTGGCAGTTAGTCAGACCTTGCATATAGATTTTCCTGAATTAAAATTAAATAAATGGGACTTTTATGAAACTAATCAAGGACATATAACTAGCATGGATAAAGTATTTGTGTGTGGTGATGCCTATCTAGGGGCTAAGACGGTAGTAGCTGCAGTTGATGATGCTAAAAAGGTGGTTCAGGAGGTTAAAGAAAGCTTTAATGGATGAATTGTATAAAGCTAGAAATATTATTAATGATATCGATGATAAGATGGCAAAACTTTTTGAACAAAGGATGCAAGCTGTAGAAAAGGTTATTGCCTATAAGATGGAACATAACTTAACTATATTTGATGAAAAAAGGGAAAAAGAAGTCATAGAAAAAAATAAAGAAAAGGTTTCTAATATTTATCAAGAATATTATGTTAACTTTTTAAAACAAGTTATGGATATATCTAAACAATATCAATATAAAATTATGGAGGAAAAGAAAAATGGGTAAATTATTAATGCAATTAAGAAAAGACAATATGCAAGCAATGAAAGATAAAGATAATATAAAAAAAGGTGTTCTTAGTTTGGTAATTGCTTCTATTGCTTTAGCAGAAAAGGAACAAAATATTACTTTAGAAGAAGCTGATGAATTAACTTATGTGCAAAAAGAACTTAAACAAGTAAGAGATAGTTTGGCACAAACACCAAGTAATCGTGAAGATTTAATTAAACAAGAAAAACAAAAAATTGCAATATTAGAAAGTTATTTGCCTAAACAAATGGATGAAGAACAAATTAAAGAAGCAATTCTAAAGATTATTAGTGAAAATAATTTAGAAAAAACTAAAAAATCACAAGGGGTTATCATGAAGAGTATGATGGCTAATTATAAAGGTTTAGTAGATGGTAAATTAGTTAATAAAGTTTTAGGAGAAATTTTAAATGGATAAAACTAATGCCATGCGGCTTTTAGATAAACAAAAGATTAATTATGAAGTAAAGACTTATGATGTTAGTGATGGACATATTGATGGCTTAAGCGTTTGTGAAAAGTGTCAAATTGATCCTATTATGGTCTATAAGACTTTAGTTACTATGGGTAGCGATCATAATTATTATGTTTTTGTGGTTAATGTTAGTGATGAATTAGATTTAAAAAAGTGTGCTAAAGCGGTTAATGTTAAAAATGTAGAGATGATTCATGTCAAAGATATAAATAAGATAACAGGTTATATTCGGGGTGGATGTAGTCCTATTGGCATGAAAAAA
>CASEWY010000011.1 GCA_949291625.1 uncultured Bacillota bacterium | reverse complement strand
AAAGGTTTAGATGCTATCGCAGACAAATATTTCCCTATTATGTTTACCGAGCCAAAAATAATAGTTCGTTTAATTGTTCAATATTTACAACAAGTAGATATTAAATATAATCCTCTTGTTGAATACGATACAACTTATAATCCAGGCGATACTATTGAAGACATATTAGCGAGAAATCCATCTGAATGTGATTCCTCAATGATTGCGGCTGCAACTACAATTCTTCTTAGATATTTTAAAATCCCTGCTCGTTTAGTTAATGGCTATTTGTATCGAGCCACTGATACAAATGTGGGTTCAGTCTCTGATGTTAATCGATATTATTGGAACGAAATTTATATCAAAGGTCATGGTTGGGTCAAAGTCGATTTTACAAAGGCTGGCAGAATATTAGATAACAGTGGTTCTTATTATGAAAAGAAAACAAAAATTAAGATTAAAACCGAGAGCCACACCAAAGAATATGATGGGGTAGCTTATGAATATGTGCCAACATATGAGATTATTGAAGGCGAACTTAAACCTGGACACTATATTTATGTCGACGAAGGCGACGATTTAGACTTAGTAAATGTTGGCGAAAGAGAGTTGACTGCTTATTACTATATTTACGATGAGAGTGGTGAAGATGTGAGTTATCAATATGCCATTGAAACTGAATATGGAATTCTAACCATTACGCAAAAAGAAATAACGGTCTATACTAAAAGTGTCGAAGAAGCTTACGAAAAGGGGAAGGTTTTAGAGTCTGAAATTTACGACGTTGAAGGAATAGATTTAAATAAATATGAAATAAAATACACTTCTGAGACATCTTTAGATAGTGTAGGCAGTTGTCCTGCAGAAATTAATGTTTATGGTATTTACGATAAGGCGACTGGCGAAAACGTAATAGATAATTTCTATATCAATTACGTAAATGGGGAACTAAGAATGTACTGATATGCTAACGCAGAATTATAACAAAAAAATAAATAGATATATTGCTCTTTATAAATTCGCTTATAGATTTAGAGTTTTGTTATGCGCGATTGCTGTTGTTATCGCTTTAACTACAGCCACATTAATGGGGATTGTTGGAATTGTTATTAACGATATTGCCCCAATTAATGTTACTTACGGCGATGATTTTAAACTAGCTGCTTCGGCCCTTTTTAAAGGAGCGGCTAAAGTTGAATATGCTCCTAGTGGAAGTAATTCTTGGAGTAATGAAAAACCAGTAAATGTTGGTACATATGATGCTAGAGCTGTATCAACCAATATTTTTGGATTAAATAGTTATGGTGCTATCCATACCTTTAATATTGAGCCACGTTCTATTAAGCCAACAGTTGTTAATGGCTCTTTTAGATATGGTGATAATCCAGATTTAGTTTTTGCTAATTTAAAAGAAGGGGATTCTTTAGTTTATCGAGACTATACATTAGAAAATGTTAACACTGAACCAAGCCTTTCTTTTGAAGAAGGCGATTTTAGAATTGCTGATGAGGAAGGCAATGATGTAACAGGAAACTATAAAATCGATTATGCACCTGTTGATGTTGATTTAACTCAAAAAAGTGTTAATTTATCAATCAACGCTTCAAAAGAATATGACGGAACTCCACTTTATGCAAATACTGAAGATGTTTTAGTAAATGATGAGTTAGTCGAGGGTGATCATATTGAGATTATGTCAGAAGATAGCATTACAAATGCCGGCTCTTCAAAACTAGAAAATACTGATATTCATGCTGTTAATGAGACTTATGGTGATGTTACTGGTTTATATGATTTTAAGCTTTCCTCTTCTTCTAACTTAACAATAGATAAAAGAGAAGTTACTTTAAATATTAAAAACTTTGAAAAAGCCTATGATGGTAAGTCAACTTCCTTTGACGAGAATTATGTAACAATTAGTGATGGCTCTTTAGTTGAAGGGGATACAATAGAATATGTTTTTAATAACTACATCGATGCTGGGACCTATGATATTGAACCTTATACAATTACTGTAAAAGATAAGGATGGCAATGATGTTACTGATAACTATCATTTTAATGTTGTAAAAGGAACGTGTGTAATTAATAAGATTGATATTACTGTCCAAACGCCTTCTGCAAGTTTTGCATATGATGGGAACTTTCATGAGGCAAATGAATTTGAAATAGTCAGTGGTCATCTTGTCGACGGTCAAACACTTCAGATTTTGAATAATTATGTAACTGAAAGTGGCAATGTTGGGAGTTATGAAAATAGAGTAAGCGTTAATATTGTTGATGAAAATGGTAATTCTACTTTGCAAAATTACAATATTACGTATCAGTACGGAACTATTGAAATAGTGAAGAAAGATTTAGTAGTTTCTTCTTCAGATTTAACAATGACATATAATGGAAATTCAAAACCAAATTTTGATACAGCAAATTCAATTACTTATAACCAATCCGATTTAGCAAGTGGAGATAAAGTTGATATTGTTAATCAAAAAAATTTTGCTAGTATTTTACCTGGCGAACATGAAAATTATTTTGAAGTAAGAATTCTTGATTCTTCGAGTAATGATAAAACTTTCAATTACAATATTATTTATGATTATGGAACTGTAACTATTAATAAGCGTGACTTAAATCTTAAGACTTCAAGTGCTTATTTTTACTATAGTGAAGGTGAAAAATTCTCAGCTAATTATTATGAAACTTCTGATGGATTAGGAAGTGGCGACGAAATTAATGGTGTTGATTATACGGTTGTAGAAGAAATTGGTATTTTTGATAATGAAATTACACCAGTTGTTCTAAATAGTGAGGGAAGTGATGTAACTGTTGCTTATAATATCACTTTGGATTATGGACAAATTGAAGTAGCTGAAGA
>CASEWY010000010.1 GCA_949291625.1 uncultured Bacillota bacterium | reverse complement strand
TAAAAGTAACCGTAGCCCATAATTTTCCATTATTATTAATATCTACTACTTTAGTACCAATTTTATCTTGGCCTAATACTACCGTCTTATAATTATCAAAACCATAATTAAATAATTTTAAGGTATCACTATAACGATTATCCGCACTATCTTCTTTTAAAACAACCGCTATTAATTCCATATTATTATTTTTAGCATACGTAACCATCGTATAACCTGCTGCCTCAGTATATCCTATCTTACCTCCTGCAGCATTCTCATAATAATGTTCACCCTCAATCAACATTTGATTTCCATTAGCGAAATAACGAATTTCTGGTTGTTTATTCGTCGGTTGAGCCGCATAAGTAGCTGTACCAAAAATCTCTTTAAATGTCTCATTTTTTAAACATTGGCGCGTAATCATCGCCATATCTTGAGCATTAACATAATGACCATCTTCATGCAAACCATGAGGATTCATAAAATGTGAATTAACAATGCCCCAATCCGCAATTGTTTGATTCATTAAATTAACAAACTCACTAATAGAACCACTAACTGCTTCCGCTAGTACACAAGAAGCATCATTAGCGCTTTGCAATAAGGTAGCATATAATAAATCGCGCACACTAATTTCTTCACCTACATCCAAAAAGATATGACTGCTAGCTCGATCAAAACCATAGATAGCTGATTCACTACAAGTAACCATCGCATCAAGATCTAAATTCTCACAAGCTAAGTAAGCTGTCAAAATCTTCGTAATACTCGCAGGTTCCATCGCCTCATAAGCATTTTTCTCATAAAGAGTCATTCCACTTTTAGCATCTATAAGAATAGCACCAGGCGCATCCAACTGTAAAAAATCATAGTATGTTTCACTAGTTGGTGAAGAAGTAGGCTCACTAGTCTCTTCACCCATAGCCATAAGCACACTACTTAAAATCATCAATATACAAATTAAGATAACTATTACTTTTTTCATGTTAATTATTTTAGCATATTAACTATAAATTTTTAAAAACTATTTTTATATAACAAAATAATAAATAAGCTATCTTTTAAAGTCTATTTATAGTATACTTTCAAAGTCTACTTAACTACCCATTTGCCATCTCTTTTTGAACCTTCTCTATTAAGAATTCCATACTCTTGCAATTTAATAGATATTTTTTTAACACCTGCAATACTAATGCCAGTTTGTCTTGCAACATCTTGAAGCGAAATAGAACCATCATTTGCCAAAGCATCATAAACTTTTTTCTGATTAATGGTTAATCCTTTTTTATTAAGCAATAAAGTTTTACGTTTTTCTACTTCCGGTCTATCGAATGCTAATGGTATTGTCACAATTAACATACCATTATCAAACGAAAACACATCTTTGCCATATTTTTCTACAATCGTTGGAATGCCATACCCACTTTGTTCTGCATATTTAGCAGTCATGAAAATTGTTAAAAGGCTCTTGTTTACAGGAACCCTAATGCCATTATAAAAACCTTCTTTTGATAATGAAAAAGGAAGTCCACCATATGAAGCTATTTCTATACGATCATCGAATAAGTATACAGATGGGGCAATACCATTATTCCAATCATTATGTAAACAAGCATTAATCCAAGCCTCTCTAAAACTAGGAAAATCAAAAAGCGGTTCCTCTTTTCTTTGACCACTATCTAGATTAACTCTTGTGTAATTTATGCTTTCAAAATACTCCATAACTTCAGATAATGATATTAACAAACATTTTCTACCATATTCTGTTCTTCTAGACATCACACTTTTATCTTTACCTTCAAAAGTAACAACTTTCAATGAAATCTCATTATTATCGGACAATAAATAAGCATTAATATTAAATTTACCCTCACGATTTAAAAGCCCATAATTTGCATAAAATTCATTTGTTGGTTTAGGGTGAATACCATTCCCCGCAAGTATTCCAAACAAAATAGTAAATGTTAAATCTTGAATAGGTGAAGCTTTTTGACGAATTATATCTGAATCAGAATTAGCAAGCATTTTTCTTAAAATATCAGTTGATGCTTTTTCATCAGCAGATACATTTCTTATAAAAAATCTCCCATCAAAAGAATAAGGTATATCATAACCATTAGCCGTAATTTTAATATATTGTTTTCCATCATCTTCTAATTCTTGAATTTCTGGATAAATTCTAGGATCAACATTATCTCTAATTCTATTTCTTATATCCATAGATGTATTCTTACCTATACACAATCCACATATTTCTCCATTATCATCAACGCCAAAATATACTGTCCCTTTACCATGTTTATTAAGCATAGAAGTTAATGATTTTATACCATTATCAAGTTGTCCTAGTCCTTCTTTAAATTCTTGATATTCATTTTCCTTACCTAGATTCATCAAAACCCACCTTTCTATGTTTACAAAGTATACCACAAATAAATTAAAAGTATACTTTCAAAGTCTACTTTTTTTTCTGCAACCAAAGAAAAAACGCCATTTTATAATGACGTTTATAGACTTTCATAATATTCTTTAACAACTTCAACAATCGCATCATCAGTAAGCTTATAAGCTTTTAACAAATCCTTATAGCTACCAGATTGAGCAAATTCATCTTGAATACCAACTCGACGAACTTGAATTGGATGTTTCTTACAAGCTACTTCACAAATTGCACTACCCAATCCACCAACAACACTATGTTCCTCAGCAGTAATAATATAATCATGTTGTTTTAAGATTTCTACTACACCATCTTCATCCAATGGCTTAATGCAACTAACATCAACAACCGTAGGTTCCATATTCAATTCTCTTAAAGCAGGAACAGCACGCATACATTCTTGAACCATTAAACCAGTCGCAAATATCGCAACTTTTTTACCGCGATTCAAGACATTAATCTTACCAACTTCAAATTCAGTATTTTCATCAAAGAAATTTTCTACTGCCGAGCGACCCAAGCGCACATAACATGGCTTATCATCATTCGCAATATGTTTGATAATTGCTTTAGTCTCCCACTCATCACATGGGCAAAATACTCGCATTTGCGGAATAGAACGCATAATAGCCATATCTTCAGTAGCTTGATGGCTAACTCCATCTTCCCCAACACTAATACCACCATGAGAACCACAAATCTTAACATTTAATTCAGGATAAGCAATAGAATTTCTAATTTGTTCCCAACAACGACCAGTCGCAAACATTGCAAATGAACTAGCAAATACCGGATGTCCACTAGCAGCTAATCCAGCAGCTACGCCAATCATATTTTCTTCTGCAATACCGATATTGAAAAAGCGTTCAGGTGCAACTTTTTTAGCCATTGCCGTTTTAGTAGATCCTGATAAGTCAGCATCTAAAACTACAATCTTTTCATTTTCTTTTACTAATTCTTGCAATTGCTCCCCATAAGCTTCTCTTGTTGCCTTTGCCATTAGTCATTTGCCTCCAATTCTTTTAATGCTTGTGCTAGTTGTTCTTCATTAGGTGCAACTCCATGCCAACCAGCATTATTTTCCATAAAGGAAACACCTTTTCCTTTAATTGTTTTTGCTAAAATCATCGTTGGACGATCTTTACACATTCTTGCATTTGCAAATGCATCTTTTATTTGCGTAAAATCATGTCCATCAATACATATAACATTCCAACCAAATGCTGCAAATTTTTGATCAATAGGACATGGATTCATAACGTCTTGAACATTTCCATCAATTTGTAATCCATTAAAATCCACAATAGCACATAAATTATCTAATTTATAATGTGCCGCACACATTGCAGCCTCCCAAACTTGGCCCTCTTCACATTCACCATCACCAAGTAAAGCATAAACACGATTATCATTATGATCAACTTTATTAGCAATCGCCATACCTACAGCTGCCGAAATACCTTGACCTAATGAACCCGTAGACATATCAACGCCATCAACTGACTTCATATTAGGATGGCCTTGTAATTTAGAATCTAATTTTCTAAAAGTTAATAAATCTTCATGCAACAAACCTTTTTCCGCCAATGTAGCATATAAACAAGGTGAAGCATGCCCTTTTGATAAAACAAAACGATCACGATTAGTACTGCTAACATTCGATGCATTAATATTCATCTCTTCAAAATACAAAACCGTTAAAATATCAGCTGCACTAAGCGATCCACCTGGATGCCCACTTTTGGCATTCGCAACCATTTTAACAATATTTTTACGAATATTATTTGCATGTTTTTTTAAGTTATCCATACTTACCTCTTTCTAAAATCGTCTAAATTCTACCATATTAACGCATTTTTATAAATATCAAAAATGAAAAAAGACCTCAATTGGCCTTTTTTCATAATTTATAAGGGGATATAGTTATTTGATTATTGCAGGGGAGGCAATAATTCCAAGGATTATTATCTTCCTTGTGCCATTATAATACCAATAAACCATATTTAAAATATGGTAATTTTATGTAAAATTATGTGATATTTTTAATCGCAACGATAACCCTTAGCCTGAAGCTTTTGCATCAGTTCATTACCATCTCTACTAATATCCAATAAAGCTAAACCACTATCATCAACATTTACAACATCGATATACAAATCACTAACAACACTATCATCATCTAAATAAATATTAGCTTCAATTCCCGAAATATTATTATAAAGATCATCTAATTGTTGCATATAATCATCAACATTAGAAGTCATATTAGCCACCACATCTAAATGCGATTTTTGAATCATATGTAAACTAATAACATTTCCCTTTTCAATAACAATTTCATTAATAATACTACTAGTACCATTATCAAATATACAGCTTCCATTATATTCTTGATAATCCTGTTGCATAAAATCAAATAAAGACAAATCGATATCCACATCATCATAATTATAATTAGCTCTTTTTTGATAATTATGTGTTTCATCATTAGTCAAATAATCTATTGTTACCTCTTCACTAACAATCCTATCATCAACAATTTGATAATTAAAGGCATTATCAATTATCTCACCATCATCAACTTCTAATATATCTAAAACTTTTTCATCTTTAACCTTAAAGCTAAGCCTACCATCTTTAAAATCATAATTCAAGATATCATCATCATTTAAATCATAAGGCAATAATAATTGATATAAACTAGCATATTCATCATAGCTATATAAAATATCTTCATCAACCAAAAAAGATATACCATCTTTAGAAATCAATTTACTACTATTTTCCTCATTAATAATCTCAATTGTTGAACCAGCATCATTACTAGCAAACTTATATGTAAAATCCACTGTAATATCATTATCATCTACATTTACACTAGAAATAATATTAACATCACCTTGAATAGAAGCTTTTAAACTATTGTCCCGATATTCTTCAAATTTTTTATCGGCCACACATCCACTAAGCAACAATAATAAAACAATTAAAAGTTTTTTCACTGCTCTTGAGCCCCTTCAAAAATATCAATAATCCACTTTGGATCAACACAAGCAAAAAAAGGATCTTGCAATTTAAAAAGATCAGGATAATCTGCCATTTCTGCAACCAACCCCTCATAAGGAGTCATCGTTGTAATAGCCTTATCATCTAATTCAATCTTTATCTTCAAAATATCATCATTATACCCTTGATAATATACACCTGTTACATCTTCTTGCTTACCCTTATTTTGAATATAGTCAATAAAACTATCATACTTAGCAAACTCAACAGCTCTATCATCCAAACCTTCATTTAAAATTTCAATTTTTTCAATAAAGCTACCAATATCTTTTACCCAACGTAAAACATAACCTTTATCTAATAATTGACGAAATTGTTCATCCGCAACCACTGGTGAACTTTTCAAATAAACCATAAATTTCTTTTCAGGATCATGATATAAACAATCATAACAAGCCATAAAGCGATAATGACACTTATCACATTCAAAACGAAAAATATCACCAGCTAAAACTTGTCTTTTTAAATCATCATCTTCTTTTACATTAACACTCTCATAAAAAGTTAATGTCATCTCTTTGCCACAATGGGGACACTTAAATACTCTTTGGGTCTTCTTACTCATAATATCCTCAACATTTAAATTTCTCTTTATTTGTTAAACGAACTTTAATTTCTTCTAAAGTTTCTTCAATTTTACTCATCAATAATTTTTCTAAATCATCTTCAGCCTGTAATAGATTACCATCGGTATTACTAATTACCACATTTTCTTTACGCAAAGCCAAGATGATTTTTTCTCCATCAAAAAATGAAGGAAAAATATTAAATAAATCACCTTTTTTTATTTTATTCTCTTGATCATCATCAATAGCTTTAGCTACAACAATACCTGGGGCACTAGCCTCAACAATACGCAAACGAATGCTACGAGCCTTATCTAAATCTAATAATTGTGCTTGAACGATATCAGGATAATCAATATCTCTAAAATCATCAAAAAAAGGCATCCTTCTAGCTATATGTATACTATCATTATCACTTAAAGGCTCTTTTAAATTTAAAAAGTTTTCACATTTTTCTTTAGCAGCTTGACTAGGCTCTATTTCCTCAAAAGGATATTTCAACATTTGACTAGCAGCATAAGTTTTAAGCATCGTCGGTTTCTCTAAACCCTTAGTACAATTTTCAACATCATTGCCTATAGCTAAAACATAAAAGCTCAATTTACCAAATTCATCACAAAAGCCATAACAAAGCATGTAGCAATCATCATCTGCTACATCAACTTTATCTTTAACATCTTCAGTCAAAAAATCAAATTCAAATATTAAATATTTCTCTAAATAATCTTTCAAACTTAATCTATTTTCCATAAATGAATTATAACACACCTCAAAAAAAGAAGCACTCGAAATGCGTGCTTCTAATCATTACTATGACGTCCCATAATTTGTAAGACGTATAAGAAAATATTAATAAAATCTAAATAAAGGTTTAAAGCACTAATAATGCTATATTTTTCCGCAATTTCACCACTATTAGCTAAATAATAATAATTACGTTTAATCATTTGCATATCCCAAGCAGTAAGAGCTAAGAATATCGCAATTCCTAAAAAGCCAATTGCTGATCCACCAAAATGGAAAAACATATCCAACAATTGCATAATCAATAAAGCAATCAAGCCACCCATGATTAAACCAGAAAATTTAGTTAAATCAACTTTAGTCGTTCTACCAATAATAGCGCAACAACCAAATAATACCGCAGCATATAAGAAAGCTACAAAAACATTACCAATACCATATACCAAAGGTAAAGTACCAAAAGTAATACCATTGATAACACAATATAAATAAAAGCTAACACGCGCACTACCAACAGACATCTTTTGTAAACGTGCAGACAAATAAATAACAATACCAATCTGCGCTATAAGCAACAACCAAACAGCTAAAGTATTAGAATAAAGAATTCTAGCAATAAAGCCACCGCTAACCAAATCTACAAAGCAAAAATAAGCAATTGCCGCAGTAATAAGCATACCTATTGCCATAGTACCAAATACTTTATTTATATATTTTTTTAGACCCTCTTGCCCAAAACTATCGGTATAATACTGACTCATAATAATTCCTCCTTTTAAGTAAGTGATTTTATTTTATATCATTTAAGATTATTGTCAATCATCAAACAACGCTATTTGTCTATTATTCGGCGAACACAAACACTTGCCGCCAATATACCAGCACTAGAAGGGACAAAAACCATGCTTGCTAAAGGAAAGCGTTCCTTACGATTATCCCCATCTTTTTCAATTATCATATGTTTAAAAGGAATTTCCCGGGAAAAGATTACCGGTATCTTAGTACTTATTTTTTCCTTCTTACATAGATTACGCATAATTTTTGCCACTGGATCATAACTAGTCTTATCCAAGGTCGTATAAACTAATTGCGATGGATCTAAACGATTAGCCATACCCAAAGACATTACAAAAGGAATATTCTTAGCTAAACAATATTTAGCCAAAATAAGTTTACTAGTCATGGTATCAATCGCATCAATCACAAAATCTGCTCCATCTAAAAGTTTAGTACTACTCTCATCAAAAAAACAAGCAACACCTTCCACTTCACATTTTGCATAACCTTTGATTCTTGCAGCCATCTCATCCACTTTACGCAAGCCAACATTAGCATAACTACTCATCAATTGCCGATTAAGATTAGTAATATTTATCTCATCTTTATCAATGATGATTAATTTACCAATACCACTACGTGCCAAAGCCTCACAAGCATAGGAACCAACGCCCCCACAACCCACAACAACCACGGTACTATTCCTTAATTTTTCAAGATTTTCATCACCAATTAATAATCTTGTTCTCTCAAATTCTTCCATCGACCCATTCCTTTATTAAAGTATACATATTAGCTATCGCTTTATCATCTTGCATATCAACCCAATGTACCTTCAATTGATTATTAAACCAAGTATATTGTCTCTTAGCAAAATTACGTGAACATTTCTGTATTTCCGCAATAACTTCATCTTCACTTTTTTCCTTTGCAAAATATGCTTGCCATTGACGATAACCAATACCTTTCATCGGTTGATCATCAAAAGTAGCACCTTTAGCTAATAAATTACTTACTTCATCTTTTAATCCTTCTTTAACCATCAATAAAACTCTTTGATTAATTCGCTCATAAAGAATATTTCTATCCATAGTACAACCAATGATTAAAGCATCATATAACATTTGATGTTTTTGCTTATTCTCCAAAGAACTTTTAAGCTCACCATTAGCCGCAATATCCAAAGCTCTTTCTAATCTAACACGATTATTTATATGAATCTTTTGGGCACTAGCAAAATCTATTTCTTTTAATTTATCATATAATTCCTGATTGCTAAAAGCACTATAATCACCCTTAGCATGCTTATCTATACTAAAATCATAATCATATAAACAAGCCTTAATATATAAACCTGTACCCCCAACAATCATCGGCAAATGATTTCTTTGACTAATTTCATCTATATGTTTTCTAGAAAGCTTTTGAAAATCATAAACACTATAGCTATCATGACAATCAAGACAATCGATACCAAAATGCTTAATATCCTGCATGTCCTTAATTTTACCACTGCCAATATCAAAACCCTTGTAGATTTGAATAGAATCACCACTAATGATTTCACCATTAAATTCTTTAGCCAATTTCAAAGACAAATCCGTTTTACCAACTGCTGTAGGCCCAACAATTACCAACACTTTTTTCATCGCAAAAATTCCTTCTCCAAAATTTTATCTTCCAATAAGATAAAGGTCGGACGTCCATGAGGACACTCATAAGGTTGATTACACTTAGCAAGCTGACTAACCACTTCATTCATCTCCTCCATATTTAATATACGATTAAAACGAATAGAAGCATGACAAGCCATCGTCGCAATTTGTTTCTTTTGAATAACTTGTCTTTTTTGCATATTCTCATTTTTAAAATAATCAACTAAATCCATCAACAATCTTTCTTCATCAATTTTTTCCATCCAATATGGTACACAACGCACTACTAAACGATCATCCCCAAAAGCTTCAAAAGTAATCTTAAATTCTTTAACTTGTTCATTTAATTCATCTAAACGATCAACAATATCTCTAGTAACTTTTAAGCTAATAGGAACTAATAAATCCATCATTTGCCCTGGTCTATCTAATTTCTCTAAGATTTGTTCATAATGCACGCGCTCTTGAGCAGCATGTTGATCAATAATATATAAACCCTTTTCTCCTTGAGCTAAAATAAATTTTCCATGCATCTGACCAATGACACTCATATTAGGAAAATTTTGTTTATTACTAACAACTTCATCAAAAACTTTTACTTTTTCATCTTGCTTATTATCTAAATATATAGGCGGTATATAAGAAGCTTCATCCTCTTTAACCTCTAAGATTTTATCATCCAAACTTTCAAATAATACCGGTTCTTCAACCACTACTTTTTCCTTAGGTCTAATAATATCTTTCACAAATACATTCATATGTTTTTGCAAAGTCTTACTTAAAACATCTTGAATAAGCAATTCTAATTGTGTTTGCTTAGATAAACGCACTTCCCATTTGCTAGGATGAACATTAACATCCACTATCTTGCTATCCATCGTAATATTCAAAATAACAATAGGAAAACGCGAAGGCGCAATATAATCATGATAAGCATCTATCACCTTACTAACTAAACGATGATCTTTAATTATCCTATTATTCATAAAAATATTAATACTATTCTTATTTGATTTAGAATATTGCGGATGAATCAAATAACCACTTAGCTGATAATCAAAATCTTTTCCATCTATTAAAAAGGCCTGTTTAGCAACCTGTTTACCATAAACTTTAAAAATAACTTCCAACAGATCATTGCTACCACTACTAGCAAATACATTTCTTCCATCACTATTTAAACTAAAGGCAATATTAGGATAACTAAGCGCAAACTTAATAATAATATCGCTAATTAAACTAGCCTCATAAGCCCCACTACGCAAATGTTTTAAACGTGCAGGCGTCTTATAAAATAAGCCACTAACTCTAATAGATGTACCTTTATTTGCACTAACTTTACTCATGCCCAAATTTTGACCATATTCTATCTTTAAACAATTAGCGCCCTGGCCATCATTACTAACAATTTCCACTTTAGCAACTGAAGCAATTGAAGGCAAAGCCTCCCCTCTAAAGCCCAAAGTAGATATATTCCACAAATCATTAGCTTTGATGATTTTACTTGTAGCATGTCTTTCAAAAGCCATCAAAAGATCATCTTGATCCATACCCTTACCATCATCAACTATTTCGATTTGATCAATGCCACCATTAGTAATATTAACTTCAATATGCTCACTATTAGCATCTATAGCATTTTCTACCAATTCTTTAACAATGCCCATCGGTCTTTCTACTACTTCTCCAGCCGCAATCATATTCGTCAATTGAGCATCTAATTTATGTATAATTCCCATAAAAACACCTTCTTTTTTTAAAAAAAGCTGTGGTCTTTCCACAACTTCATTTTATGTCAAGTAATAACAAAGTACTGTGTCCTTAATCTTAAACCAATAATGCAAGCGTAACATCCACACTTCATCTTCCGGGCCAATAATACCCGCAACAATTAATTTAATCAATTCACTCTCGGTATAAGGACCTTCTTTTTGTCCATTACTACGATAATACCAAACTCTTTCCATGAATCAATCACTCCTCTCCTTTATGCTTCTGGTGGGGTAGTAGTTGCTACACAACCATTGTCTTGTAAAACTTGACCATCAGGACATACACAACCTTCAGTATAGTTTTTATACTCACCACCAGTTATAGAACATGCCCCTTGAATCGTTATTTCCACATTACTATTAACCGTATAATCAGCATTTACATCATAACTAGCACTATTAATACGATAACTATTAATTGTATAATTTGGAATTGTTACATTCGCATTCAATTTAATTGAACTTCCACTAGTAACACTAGAAGAATTAATGGTATTTCCATTTTGATCTTTATAAGTAATAGTATAGCTAGGAATAGTATGAGTATAAGTATATGTTCTAGCATCACTATTTTCGTATTTACCCGTACCATTAGCCACTACACTAATCGTATAATTATTACCATTCGCAAACTTACTAGCATCTATCAAAATTTCCGTATTGCTTGTAGTCTCACTATAATTTTCTACATCAACACTAACGGTATAACTAGAAGCATTAGCCACTGAACTCCAGCTAATCTTTAAATAATTACCATCGATAGCTGCCGAAATATTATTAACCATCGCTAATTTTTCTTTAGGAGATTGATAAGTATATTGAATTGATCCTGCTTGTGAATCACTATAATTATCATTTCCCAAAGCCGTAATATTAATAGTATAGGTTACCCCTTCACTAAATTTACTAACTTCAATTGCCTTAGTATTCGCATTCAATTCTTCTTTAATACCAAGTTCAGGAATTTCAAAGACATACCTTCTAGCATTAGCTACAGCATCCCAACTAAAATTAACATTATTACCTTCAATGATACCTTTAATATTGGTAGGTGTATCTAAGGTATTAGTATTAGCTACATAATTAAACTCAAACTCACTAGGTTCACTAGGTTCAAAATCATCATCACTATAAGCGATAATAGTCACCACATAGCTAGTACCATCAACAAATTTACTAGCATCCACACTCAAAGAATTAGTCGCACTATTAACACTATAATTATCACTAGTATTAATGGAAACGCGATATTGATCAGCATCTTGGACTGCATCCCATGTAAAGTTAACTTTTTTAGCACTAATAGAAGCATTCATATTTTGAACACTATTCAATTGATTAGCGCCACTCTTTTCAATAAAGCGATTATTTGCCGAATTACCATAACCATAACAAGCACCATTACTATCACAAGCTACAAAATAATCAGCAAATGCACTAATATATCTAACATTAATAAAATCATCTTGAACATTAACAAATTCTTCATTACCACTAATGTTTAAAGTACCATCATTCTCTAAACCAATCACAAAATCTTGACCGATTGCGACATCAATGATACCCTTCCAATCACTAGTTTCATAAGTTGTACCATAAGTTGTAACCGTACCATCTTTTTTCAAAACGATGGCTGCATTTTCATAAGTAGCTACCTTATTTACATTTTCTAAACCATCTATACTATTAACATAACTAGCGCTACCATAAGCATATAATGTTCCTGCACTATCAATCGCTAAAGTTTCATTTTTACCCGCAAATACTTTTTCAAATTTAACATCTTCATCAGTAATATTGCATGCACTATCATTACCAACACAAGTTAAATTACCTTCACTATCAATAGTCGCAACATGGCTATCACCTGCCGCAACCATCGTTATATCTTGTAAATCTTGTACATCTAAATCATTAGAAACTTCTACGCTTCCATCTGTTTTAAGTCCAACAATAAATTTATCATAAGCACTAATTTGCACAACATCACTCATATTAATATTTATATTATCACCAGTAAATTGCACATTTTTATTATCTTGTAAAAAGGCACTATAGTTAGAAGTAGTAACTAAACGATTAGTATTAGTTAAACCATTATTAATAGTTGTATCATTTCTAAAAAATAACATCCAAACTAAAATAACTACAACGATAATGGCTACTACCCCAGCCCCAATAATTAAAGGCAAATTACGATTTTTCTTATTTGGACTACTAGGTATATTAGTATTATTAGCTCCACCCTTATCATCTTTAACCACTTTTGTAACCATGGTCTTAGCTAAATCATCTTCTTCATTAGTATAATGATCATCACTATCTTTAATAATAGGCGCAACTATAGTATCACCCAAATTATTAGGAATGGTCTTAGGCTCATCATGCATAACCATTCTAGTCGTCTTAATTAAATCATCATCTTCTTCAGGTTCATCTATTGCTTCTTCAACATTATTCAAAAAAGGAATTTCTATACTATCTTCAATTTCCGGAAGATCGATATCAACGGTATTTATTAACATTTCATCAAAGGTCAAACCAAAGATATCCGCCAATTCTTCTAACTGTGCCAAAGAACACATTGCATTACCATTTTCAAAAGCTATATATTCATTAATGCTAACATGCAATTTTTTAGCCATATCTTGTTGCGAATAATTGAAATGTTTTCTTAAAATAATTAATTTACTGGGTAAACAACTCTTCATAAACATTCCTCACTTATTAACATTTTACCCTTTTTTACCTATTAAAGCAAATAAAAGCGCACGTCATAAACGTGCGCTCTTCGACTTTTGTTAGCAATTAATTTAATTATTTAATGTTAGCAAAGTATTTGATTGTTCTAACCATTTGGCTAGTATATGAATTTTCATTATCATACCATGCAACAACTTGTACTTGATATGTATTATCATCAATCTTAGTAACCATTGTTTGAGTTGCATCAAATAATGAACCATATGTAATACCAATGATATCACTAGAAACTAGTGGTTCTTCAGTATAACCGAATGAATCATTAGAAGCAGCTTTCATAGCAGCATTGATTCCTTCAACTGTAATATCTTTACCTTCAACAACTGCAACTAAAATAGTTGTAGATCCTGTAGGAACTGGAACACGTTGAGCTGAACCAATTAATTTACCATTTAATTCAGGAATTACTAAACCGATAGCTTTTGCAGCACCAGTAGAGTTAGGAACGATGTTAACTGCACCAGCTCTAGCTCTTCTTAAATCACCTTTTCTATGAGGTCCGTCCAAAATCATTTGGTCACCAGTATAAGCATGAACAGTAGTCATGATACCAGATTTGATTGGTGCATATTTGTTTAATGTATTAGCCATTGGAGCTAAGCAGTTAGTTGTACAAGATGCAGCTGAAATAACCTTATCATCAGCAGTTAATACACCTTCGTTAACACTATAAACGATTGTAGGTAAATCATTTCCAGCAGGAGCTGAAATAACTACTTTTTTAGCACCAGCATTGATATGAGCCATTGCTTTTTCTTTCTTAGTATAGAAACCTGTACATTCAAGAACTACATCAACATCTAGTTCTTTCCAAGGTAACTTAGAAGCATCTGCTTCTTTATAAATTTTAATTTCTTTGCCGTCAACTGTGATAGAATCTTCACCTGCTACAACTGTATGTCCTTCATAACGACCTTGAGCTGTATCATATTTTAATAGGTGAGCTAACATTTTAGGATCAGTCAAATCGTTGATAGCTACTACTTCATAGCCTTCTGCACTAAACATTTGTCTGAACGCTAAACGTCCAATTCTACCAAAACCATTAATTGCTACTTTTACATCTGCCATTTTAAAATTGCCTCCTTATATAGCAATTAAATTATAAAATCATATGCCTCAATTGTCAATTGTGAAAATCTTATTTATTACTAAAAAAGCCATAGCATTTAGCTATGACTTTAAACTATTCAACTACTGTAACTGAAGTAATATGAGGATTAACTCCTTCATACCAATATAAGAAGCCTTCCATATCAATTGTTTGACCAAT
>CASEWY010000009.1 GCA_949291625.1 uncultured Bacillota bacterium | reverse complement strand
TTTTTGATCTTTAATAATTCTTAGTTCCATAAATTTTACCTATTTTTCTAGATTTTCAATAGAAGCTTTAATACGACGTAAAGTTTCATCTTTTTGCAAGATATGACTAATTTCAATTGCTCCGCCTGGAGTAAATTGTTTATTAGTTAAAGCAACTCTTATTGGATATAAAAGTTGTCCATTTTTAATTTGTAACTTGCTTACTAGATTCATTAAAGTATCATGTAAATTTTCTTCAGACCAATCATCTAGATTACTTAATGTTTCATAAGCAGCTTTTAAAGAGTTTAAAGCAATTTCAGGATTGGTTTTCATTTTTTTATTGGTATATAAGTCAATATTAAATTCATGATAGTTATCAAAGAAATCAAGCATTTCATCAATATCATTTAGTGTATTAGCACGTTGTTGTAAAATCTTAGCTATTGCTAGATGATCATAATTACCTTTAACTGCATTTTTGATATGTTGATCAACTAATTTCAAATAATCATGAATTTCCATATTACGTAAGTAAATACCATTCATCCATGTTAATTTATCAATATCAAATATTGCACCACTTGTACCAATTCTTTTTACATTGAATGCTTGAACTAATTCTTCTAGAGAATAGATTTCTTGATCAGTTTCTGGAGACCATCCAAGTAGGGCAATATAATTGATAATTGCTTCAGGTAAATATCCTTTAGCAACTAAATCTTGGAAGCTTGCATCACCATTTCTTTTAGATAATTTATGATGTTCATCCTTCATAACTGGTGGGCAATGGATATAGGTAGGAATATTCCAACCAAATGCTTCATATATTAAGTTATATTTTGGTGTACTAGAAAGATATTCATTTCCTCTTACAACATGGGTAATATTCATTGTATGATCATCAATGATATTAGCAAAATTGTAAGTAGGGAAGCCATCTGATTTTAATAGAATTGATTCATCTAATGTACTATTTTCTACCGTTATATCTCCATATACTTCATCATGGAAGGTTGTAGTGCCAGTTTGTGGTATATTTTGTCTAATAACATAAGGTTCCCCATTAGCAATTCTTTGCATTACTTCTTCTTTTGATAAGTGTTTGCATGGGTCATCATAGATGAAAGATTCACCACGTGCTGTGGCAATTTGACGTTGTTGTTCAATTTGTTCTTCATTGCAGAAACAATAGTGAGCTCCACCTAATTCTACTAATTTTTCAGCATATTTTTTATAAATACCAGATTTCATTCTTTCTGATTGCACATATGGACCATAATCTCCACCAACATCAGGTCCTTCATCATGTTTTAAACCACATTGTTTCAATGTATCATAAATAATGTCTGTAGCACCTTCGACCAAACGCCCTTGATCAGTATCTTCAATTCTTAACATGAAAACACCATTAGGATCTTTTTTTGCGACCAAATATTCATAAAGGGCAGTTCTTAAATTTCCGATATGCATATAACCGGTTGGGCTTGGTGCAAATCTAGTTCTAATATTTGTCATATTTTTATATTACTCCCTTAAACATAGATATTTTACTCTATATTACTTTTACTTTCAAAGGTTTTATATGTTTTTTTTAATATTGTGTTATAATTTTTTAAGGAAAGTTAAAGAGGTTATTAGATGAAGATTTTTATTGCTAGTGCAAATAAACATAAAATTGAAGAATTTAAGGAAATGTTAGAACCATTAGGCTATGAAATTAGTAGTTTAAATGATTTAGATGAAGATATAGAAATTGAAGAAAATGGAAATAGTTTTGAAGAAAATGCTTTAATAAAAGCTCGATATATTGCTAAAAAATTAGGCATTATTGCCATAAGTGATGATAGTGGTTTAGAAATTGATGCCTTGAATAAACAACCTGGCATTTATAGTGCACGTTTTTTAGGGCATGATACTTCATATGATTATAAAAATAGTGAAATCTTAAAAATGATGAAAGATAAAAAAGATCGTACATGTCGTTTCGTTTGTGCTATTGCCTTATGTTATCCAGATGGTAAAGAATATGTCTTTACGGGTACTGTTGAAGGAAGTGTTGCTTATAAAATTGAAGGACCTAATGGTTTTGGTTATGATCCTATTTTTTACTATGAGCCTTTCAAAACAACATTGGCTAATGTAGATCCAGCAAAAAAGAATCAAGTTAGTCATCGTCATAATGCTTTAGTAAAACTATTGGAGTTTTTAAATGAAAGTAAATAAAATTATTTATTATATAGCCTGTATATCATTTATAATTACAGTATTATTATCATGTATTGATTTTTGGGCTTTTAATGATGTTTTCTATGCTTATGAATTTAAGCAG
>CASEWY010000008.1 GCA_949291625.1 uncultured Bacillota bacterium | reverse complement strand
TCTTTCTACTGACTGAATAATACTACGAGCATTCTTATGACTTGAAATATATGCAGGATCATTACTAATCAAATAACCAGCTATTTGATTTATTGCATTATATCCTCTTTCTTCCAAAGCTTCTTCTGTTAATTTTAAAACCTGTTTAATATTTTCTCGACGAATACGATCAGAATTAAAGCTCATTGTTTCAGTTAAATCTCTATTATTAGCCATATTTATCACTTCCTTTATTAATTTTAATTATACTTTTAAAGCTAAAAACTTTCAAGCATCACCTATTAAAATTTAGATATAATATGTAAAATATTCTCATCTATTATTAAATCCATTTTAATATCAAATTTATCATTGGGTATAATTCCCTCATAAATATTTTTAGCAAAACATAAAGCAACTTTTAATCCTTTATAATCTTTTAGATAACGATCATAATAGCCCTTACCATAACCGATACGATTGCCTTTCAAATCGGCCGCAATACAAGGAATTAACATAATATCAATTTTTTCTTTAGCAATAAGTTTGCAAGAAATATTAGGTTCATAAATATTTAATTTTCCTTTGATAAAATCTTTTGAACTATTTACTTCATAAAATTCCAGTGTATCTTCTTGAATTCTAGGAAAACAAAGTTTATAACTTTTATTTTCTAATAATTTCCAGGTATTAACTTCATTAGGTAAACTTGCATAGCAACCTATCATTAAATTTTTATTTAGTAAAGCTGAATTGAGTAAATTAGCTATAATCTTATCACTCAATTCAGCTTTATTTTTTATATTTTTTCTTATATCTAAATATTTATTTCGTAATTCTTTTTTATTAAGCATTTACCTTTGATTTTATATTAGATATCACTTCATCAACCTTAGTAATATCCTTTCCTCCAGCTTGAGCCATATCAGGTCTACCGCCACCATTACCATTACAGATAATTGCTGCTTCTTTAACAATATCACCAGCTTTATAACCTTTTTGAATTGCTTCTTTGCTTAATGCACAAACAAATGTAACTTTGTCTTCACAAACATTTGCGATAAATACAAAAGTATTATTTGCTTTATTTCTTAAAGCTTCAGCATACATTTTAATATTTTGAGCATTTTCCAATTTTAAGATAATAGTTTTTAAATCATTAATTACTGGTGCACTATTAACAACTTCATCAGCTTGTAACATCATCATTTTTTCTTGTTGTCTTTCAATTTCTTTTTTCATAGAAGCATTTTCTTGAAGCAATTGAGTTAATTTTTCTTCGATAACATTACTATTTTTTTGTTTCATCATTTCAGCAATATTTTTAATGCGTTTTTCGCTATTAATTAAATCATGGTAGGCAGCCATTTTAGTTTTTACCGTAATTCTTCTTGTACCACTACCAATACTTTCTTCACTAACAATTTTAAATACACCTAGTTCACTAGTATTAGAAACATGGGTTCCTCCACAGAATTCACAAGATGCATTGCCCATAGTTACAACGCGCACGGTATCACCATATTTTTCATCAAATAAAGCTATGGCATTTCGTTTAGAAGCTTCTTCCATGCTTAATACTTCCGTAACAACTGGTATTTCTTCCATAATGAAACCATTTACGATATCTTCAATTATAATTAATTGTTCATCATTAACTTTTTCAAAATGCGTAAAATCAAATCTAGCATATTCATCACATACATATGAACCAGCTTGAGCAATATGATCACCTAATACTTGAATCAAAGCACTTTGTAATAAATGTAATGAAGAGTGATTTGCTTTAATTTTTATACGTCTTGGTAAATCAATAGCTCCATGAACATTATCACCAACTTTAATACTTCCATTAATATTTTCAATATGATGTAAATGTTGTTTATGAGGTGCCTTTTTTACATCAATAACATCAGCAGTAAAATTATCATTTTTAATAATTCCTATATCTGCAACTTGTCCTCCACTTTCTGCATAGAAACAAGTATTATCTAAAATAATTTCACCACTATCTGTTAAGCTATCTACCTTAATACCATTTTTAAATAAGCCAATAACGGTAGCATCACATTCAAAATGTTCATAACCAATAAAATTACTATCTTCTACAAAGTCCATTAAGTCTTTTGATTGACTTGCCATTGATTGAGCATCATCACGTGCATTACGAGCTCTTTCTTTTTGTATCTTCATTTGCTCTTCAAAACCTTGTAAATCAACTTTATAACCAGCATCTTCAGCTATTTCCATCGTTAATTCTTTAGGGAAGCCATATGTATCATATAACTTAAATACACTAGCTCCATCAATTAATTTTGTATCAGCATTTTTTTCCATTACATCTTTTAATAATTTTTCACCATTTGCTAAAGTTGTATGGAAAGTTTCTTCTTCTGTTTTAACTAATTTTTCAATTAAAGATACTTTAGCTTGTAAATATGGATAATAAGCTTCCATATTATCCGCAACTACTTTAACTAATTTATACATGAAGGCACCATTAATACCTAAAGAAATACCATAGCGAACAGCTCTACGTAAAACTCTTCTTAAAACATAGCCTCTACCTTCATTAGAAAAATTAGCTCCATCAGCTAAAGCAAAAGTTACCGTACGAATATGATCGGCAATAACTCTATAAGCCATCTTATGATCATTTTCATAAGGATATTTAGCCATCTTTTCACAAGCATGAATAATTGGTAAGAATAAATCAGTATCAAAATTGGTTTCTCCATCTTGAATTAAAGCAACCAATCTTTCAAGACCCATACCAGTATCAATATTCTTTTGTGGCAATTCTTTAAAATCTTTACGATCTACTCCTTCTTTAGCATCATATTGTGAGAAAACAACATTCCAAACTTCAATATAGCGATCATTTTCCATTTCATCAAAGAAAAGTTTTTCACCTATTCCCTCAGGGTCATATTTTTCTCCGCGATCATAGAATATTTCACTATCTGGTCCACAAGGTCCTTCACCTATTTGCCAGAAGTTATCATAAGTTTTTAAAATATGTGTTGGATCAATACCAATCTTATTAACCCAAATATCATATGCTTGTGTATCATCAGGATATACCGTTACATATATGCGTTTAGGATCAAATCCAATCCATTCGGGACTTGTTAAAAATTCCCAAGCAAATTTAAGTGCATCCTCTTTAAAATAATCCCCGATAGAAAAATTCCCAAGCATTTCAAAGAAAGTATGATGTCTTGCCGTTTTACCAACATTTTCAATATCATTAGTTCGAATAGATTTTTGAGCATTAGTAATACGATTACAAGCAGGTTTTTCACGACCATCAAAATATTTCTTTAAAGCAGCTACTCCAGCATTAATCCATAATAAAGTTGGATCATCATGAGGAATCAAGCTAGCTCCAGGCTCAACCATATGCCCCTTACTAGCAAAATAATCCAAAAACATTTGACGAACTTGATTTCCAGTTAAGTTTTTCATTAAATATCCTCCAAATAAAATAAAAAAAGTTCCTAAAATAATTAGGAACGAAATATCCGCGGTACCATCCTATTTCATATCTATATGATATGCTACTTAATTACCTGATAACGTAAGGAAACGTCGCTTATTAAGCGCTCTATGAAGTAGCTTCCTAAGCCTTATGACCAAAGATTTTCAGCAACCATCTTCTTTCTGAAGGATTCATATTAGGTTAGTACTTATCTTCATTACGATTTACTTAATTATGATATCATAAATTTAAAAATTATCAACAGATGATTCGTCAAAATTCAAGGATAAGCGCCAGCCTAAGGTAGTCATTCTAACATGTTTTTCTTTTTTCATAATTGCTTCAAAAAAGACTTTTTTATCACCGATTAATATTAAACTCTTTTTAGCTCTAGTAATAGCAGTATAAATTAAACGTCTTTGCATCATGATAGATTGTTCTTTAAAAAGTGGAATAATGACAATAGGATACTCACTACCTTGTGATTTATGAATGGTAATACAATAAGCAAGAGTTATATTATCAAAAGTATCAGGACCGTACTCAACATAGATATCATCAAAACATGCGATGATATGTGGTTTATCATCAAATTCATCTGGAAGAACAATTTCTGTTATTATTCCAATATCACCATTATAGACATCATCATCAGGTTGATTCTTTAATTGTAGAATTTTATCTTGTTCCCTAAAAGTAAGTCCATTATGTTTTATTTCATTTTTAGAAGGATTATAAGGATTAAATTCTTTTTGCAATGCAGCATTTAAATTATCAACCCCACAAACACCCCTATACATTGCAGATAATACTTGGATATCATTAACATCATAACCTTTCTCAAAAGCATTATGAACAATTTGAAGAATTAAATTTTTAACTTGATAAATATCACAATCAAAAAAGCGTAAATCATTATGAAATTTTTCTAATGAAACATTATTTTGCGTAATATCATAAGCAAGATTTACTATATCACTGCCTTCTTGTTGGCGATATATATGCTTTAAACAAACGACAGGACATATATTAGCTTCGATTAAATCTTGTAATAAACTGCCTGGACTTACTGAAGGCAATTGATCAATATCGCCAATAATGCATATCTTTTTAACATTGATACTCGCTAAACAAAGATTAGCAAATAAATAATTATCAACCATGGAAAACTCATCAATAATTAAAACATCAACATCTAAAGGATTTTCTTGATTCTTTCCAAAACTATTAGTTTCTAAATTCCATTGAAGTAAAGAATGTATAGTCGATGATCTAACATCACATAATTGTGATATTCGTTTACTAGCTCTTCCGGTAGGGGCAATACAAACTATTTGATTAGAAGGATATAATTTTTTAAAAATGTGGGTTAAAGCCTTAACTACCGTAGTTTTACCAGTACCTGGTCCTCCTGTTAATATCATCAAATCATTGGTAAAAAAACTTTTAATAGCTTCTAATTGTAATTGATTATAGGTAATATTTTCTTGTAATTTATTTAATTCTTCTTCATAAATTTTTTCATCATATGGATCTAAACTACTACATGGAAAATTATTTAAGTAATTAGCAATCTGTAATTCTGCTTGATACTGACTTGGATGATATATCCTACTATCTTCTTTGATTAAATGAACATTTAAAATAGCCATTTGTAAAATCTCATTAAAATTATCTTCTTTAAATTTTGTTAGATAGATTTCTTCTAAAAGGCTTTCTTCAATATAAGTATCCCCTGTTTTCATATTATAATTCATTACTTCATTAACTAAATAAGCTTCTTTTCTTAAGGGGTCACTTGGATCAAAACCTAAATGCATAGCTAATTTATCCGCTGTCTTAAAACCAAAGCCATCTAATTCATAGATAACTCGATAAGGATTTTCGCTTACTTTTGATATAGCCTCTTTCCCATAAGCTATATTTAAACGCATTATATTTCTAGGACCAATTCCATAAACAGAAAAAAATCTAATGGTCTTGGCTAAAACATCATCTAAACTATCTAAACCATCCTTTATGGCTTGTTTTTTCTTATCATTGATACCTTCTACTTTATCTAAGACATTTATATCTTCACGAATAAGATTTATTACATCTAAACCTAATATATCTACTATTGACTGTGCTGTTTTTTTACCAATACCTACAAATTGAGGCCCTGATAAAAATCTAACTATAGCATCATAATCGGTTGGTAAAGATTTTTCATAACTACTGACATTAAATTGCAAACCATAACGAGGATGTTCGATATATTCTCCCATCAAATGATAGCGAAAATCTTTTTGTAAATCATTAAGCATGCCAGTACAAATAATATTTTTTTCATTTAAATTTTCTAATTTAAAGCTAATAACGGCATATCCATTAGCCGCATTAGCATAAATTACATGCGCTAATTTCCCATATATATCTTCCATAATTTAAACCAAAAATAATAATACTCCAACTAAATTATTCATAAAATGTAACATAATTGGGGCAAAAAAATTATCCTTTCGATAATAATAAGCACAAATAACTAAACCCATTAAACTATATGTAATTATATTAACTAAATCTAAATAATTTCCTAATAATAATGAACCTAAAACATGTACCCCACCAAAAACAATACTACTAACTAAAGCAGGTAACCAAAAATTATTTTTATACATTGTACGAAAGATTGATAAGCGAAAGATTGTTTCTTCTACAATGGGTGCAAAAATACACGAACTAAATGAGGTATACAAAAAATAAGATCCTAGTAATTCATTAACAATTTCTTGATTTTGACTAGTATGAACACCAAAAATAATACTAATAAATAAAGAACAAAATATATTAATTGCTAAAATTAATAATGTTTGTTTAAATAATTCAATAGTATTAGATTTTAAATTACTTTTAAATTTTATAAATCCTTCGATAATAATATCTTTAACACACCAAAATATTATTATTAAATATAATATATCAAAAATAGCATTAACGATTATTGTATTAAAGCTATTATATAAACTAATAATTTCGGCCAATAAAGGAAAGATAAAATTATAAATAATAAAATAACTTAGTAATAAAATAACACTTTTTTTAGTAGAAATTTTTAAACTGTTCATTGAATATTCCCTAGTTTTGTCTTTAACCTTTCATCTATTGATATACCATCAAAAAATACCTCGTCAATTACTCCTCCACCTAAGCAGATATCATCTTGATAAAATACAGCTTCTTGTCCACATGTCACTGCCTTAATACCTTGAGGATAAGTTAATTTAACATGGGTATCATCTATTTTTTCTAAATGAACTGGATTATCCTTTTGACGATAGCGGAATTTGGCATTACAATCAAAACTATTTTGTACATCAACTAGCCAATTAACATCACTAATAATGCAACTATTACTTAAAAGCCAAACATTATCATCGCCACTAGCTACATATAATTCATTTTTTACAACATCTTTTCCAACTACAAACCATGGTCCACCAGCTCCACCAATATCTAAGCCTTTTCTTTGACCAATAGTATAAAATAATACTCCTTCATGTTGTTTTAAAACTTTATTAGTATCAATATCTACTATATTACCTGGTTTACTTGGTAAATAATTTTGTAAGAAAGCTCTAAAATTCCTTTCACCAATAAAACATATACCAGTACTATCCTTTTTCTTAGCGATACTTAAATTTAATTTTTCCGCAAGTTCTCTTACCTTTGGTTTATCAACATCGCCTAAAGGAAATAAAGTATAAGCTAAAGCATCTTTAGAAATTTGGCATAAAAAATAAGTTTGATCTTTATTTAAATCATGAGCTTTTTTCATAACTGGTTTTCCATCTACAAAATCCTTTTTAGCATAATGACCAGTAGCAATAGCATCAAACCCTCTTTCTTTGGCAAATTGCAAAAAGCTATCAAACTTAATATATTTATTACATAAAATATCAGGATTAGGAGTTCTACCCTTTTTATATTCATCTAAGAAACAAGTAAATACATGATCCCAATATTCTTTTACAAAATCAATACGTAAAAGTTCCAATCCTAAACTATCAGCCACATTTTTAGCATCCATATAATCTTTTTCTTGTGGACAAACATCATCTTCAATAGTAGGATTTCCTAAAAAATCATTATTTGCCATAGAATCCCAATTACGCATAAAACAACAAGTTACATCATGCCCTTGTTCTTTTAATAAATAAGCAGCTATTGCTGAATCAACTCCACCTGATAAACCAACTAATACTTTCATCTAATCACCTTTTCTATATTAAATTTATAAAAAACTAAACTTTCGTTTAGTTTCTTAATTTTTGACATTCATCCCAATTAGGACATTGTTCATTACAAGCATTTGATGCAATTTTTCTTAATTCTGCAGGGATAAAAGCATCTATTTCTTCCTCATCAAAACCTACTTGAAAAGTCTTTTCATTTAAAATAATTGGCCGCTTCAATATGCTAGGATTATGCTTAATAAAATTGATTAATTCTGTTGTAGACATAGAATCAATGTCGATTTTATTTTCTTGAATTATTTTTGATCTTTTAGAAATAATATCATCAGTTCCATTCTCACTACGATTTAATAAATGTCTTATTTCAATATCATTTAATAAAGTAGTAAAAATATTCTTTTCGATATATTGCAAATTATGCTCTTTCAACCACTTTTTTACTTTACGGCAACTAGCACAACCAGGAGATGTATATATAACTATCATAATTATCCTCCATAAGTAAAATTATTATATCATCATTAGCTTAATCTTGCATTATTAAATAAAATATGTTTAAATATCAATAAGAGTTATGATCAAAAAATAAGTAGTATTAATAAATAAATATAGAAAACTGATGGTTGATGGAAATCAGTATTTATTAATTACGAAATTGGGTTTTTGTAATACTCAAGATAGCGATAGTTATCTTCGGTAAGCTTGGCCGTTATCAATAAGTGATCCAAAATATTTGGATAAAATGGGTGGTACCGCGATTTATTCGTCCCATAAAAGGTACTTTTTTTATTTATGGAGGTATTTTATCATGAAAAGAATGCTTAGTGGCATCAAACCTACAGGACAATTAACTTTAGGAAATTACATTGGCGCTTTACGAAATTTTGTTAAATATCAAGATGAATATGAATTATATGTATTCATTGCCAATCTTCATTGTATTACCGTATATAATGATCCTCAAGAATTAAGAAAAAATTTAAAGGATTGTGTTGCCTTATACTTAGCATGTGGTTTAGATCCTAAAAAATGCTGTATATTTTTACAAAGCGATGTTATGGAACATGCTCAATTAGGTTTTATCATGTGCTGTAATACTTATTTAGGTGAATTAAATCGTATGACACAATTTAAAGATAAACTAGCTAAAGGCGAACAAGGTTTAAGTGGAGGTATATATACCTACCCTGCTTTAATGAGTGCAGATATTCTAATGTATGATGCTGACTATGTTCCTGTTGGTGAAGATCAAAAGCAACATGTTGAACTATGTCGTGATACCGCAATTCGTTTTAATAATCGCTATGGTAAATCATTTAATATTCCTGAACCAGTAGTACCTAAAGTTGGTGCTAAAATCATGTCTTTAAGTGATCCAACTAAAAAGATGAGTAAATCTGAACAAACAAATAAAGGATGTATTTATCTTTTAGATGATTTAAAAAGTGTTAGAAAAAAGATTATGTCCGCTAAAACTGATGATGTTGCCAAAGTACAATACGATCCAGAAAACCAACCCGGAATTTCAAATTTAATGAGCATTGTAAGTGCCTTAACCAATCAAAGTTTTGATGAAATAACAAACATGTTTGATGGTAAGGGCTATGGTGATTTTAAAAAATATGTTGCTGATATAGTATGTGAGGAATTAAGCAAAATTCAAGAACGTTATAATCATATAATGGAAAATGATATTATTGAGGAAGTACTAGCTGAAGGTAAAGAGAAAGCACAAAAAATTGCCCATAAAAAATTAGATCAAATACAAAGAACAATTGGTATTGAAATAAGATAAAAAGCTTGAAAAAAATTCAAGTTTTTTTTCGCGAATAATTTCAGTTCTTATGCTTTATGACTCCGCTATAGCTTTTAAGTGAAGACTAAATCACCATTTTATTTTATATAGTTTTTTATATTGGCAATTGATAAAAAAGATCTTATGTATGATCAATTTTTTATACATATAGTTATTTTATTTTTTAGCAATTAGTTCCTTTTATACTAAAAATTCTGTTTTTGATAATTCTAAATATTGATATGCATCTTCATTGTAAAGAATTCATAAAACTCAGATTTAAAAACGCAATCATTTGCATAGATAGTTTCCACGTAATTAAGCTACCAAATGATTGCGTATACAAAATAAGGATGCGTATATTGAAATAATACGATAAATCATCCCTTTAATATTATCTATTAAAACAATGGAAATTTCTATTATTTTCTAATGATATAGAATTAGATAACAAAGCTAAATATAACAAGAGATTAAAAAAATATATTAATTATAGACAGTTATTATCTTTGATATTAAGTATTCATCCTGATCTTGAAAATGCATATAAAATCAAAAACAGCTATATTATGTTCAATGCAACATGTAATTCATCTGAAAAAGCATTAGAAGAAATTCATAAATTTTATAATCAAATTAATAATAAATAATTACTTCTTCTCTATTTTAAAAGATAATTTTTCATATAAAAATACGATTTTCTTTGTGCAAACTAAATTATTCAGCTTCACTAGATAAATCGTATTAATTTTATAATTTTATTCAATTGGTTTTTGATAATAATTACCTACTATACCATTGCTAGCAGATATACTAATAAATACATGATCATCTACGGATTTTATAATTTCTGTAACACCTTTTAATTGATAAGTATTAATGGTCATAAATAATAAACTTTTTTCTTTATGACTATATTCACCTATTCCATTAATCTTAGTAATACCATGTCTAAATTCTTTAAATATGGCTTGGGATACTTCTTCAGGTTTTTCCGTAATAATAAATAAATTAGATAATTTATAGCGCTGATGTAAAGTGTTAATAACTTGTGTACTAACAAATTGATAAATAATCGAATATAATGCTTGATTCCAACCAAATAATAGACCTGCAACACATAGAATCAAACCATTAAATACCATTACATAATTCCAAGTAGGCTTGTTATATTTCATACTTGCTACAATGGCGATAAAATCTGTACCTCCACTACTAGCATCATTTTTTAAAGCAATACCTACTGCTAAACCATTCAATATTCCTCCAAATACGGAAATTAATAATAAATCTTCGGTAATTTCTACTTTGGGACAATATGCAGTCAAAATTGAAGTTAGTGTATACCATATAACCGTAAGTATTAAAAACTTTTTACCCAATTTTTTAAATACTAATAAGGTAACTAAGGCATTTAAAATGAAAAAGATATAACCAAATTCAATATTTATATTAAAATATGACGCTAAAATTAAAGATATTATACGTGATATACCAGCAAAACCGGCAGGAAATAAATTACCACTAGTAACAAAACTATTCATGGCAATTGTATATATCAACGCGGAAAAAATAACCATTATTACTTTTTTATAATCTTCTTTTAAATTAAATATCATTGTCTTCATCCTTTAGCTTAACTTGTTCAATTTGTTTAAAACGATTAATAATTTTTTGATTTGTAATTAATAGATCTTGCATATCTTTATATGTTTTTTCAAAATCCTTATTAATATTATCATACCTTTGCATAAAACGCTCAAATTCTTTTGATAATTTTACAAATTCTTGTTGAATGAGTTTTACCTTACTATTTCTTTCTTGTTGTAAATAAATTGCTTTAATTGCCGTAATATATGCCATTAAAGTAGTTGGTGAAACAATGAAAACATGGGAATTATAAGCATGTTGGACAACATCATCAAGTTTTCCATAAATATAAGCAAATATTGCTTCTGCAGGAACAAACATAAAAGCTATTTCCGCAGTCTCTTGAGCAATTATGTACTTAGAAGAAATATCATCAATATGTTTAATAATATCTTTACGTAATGCTTGTCTAGCCTTTATTCGCTCTTGTTCATTAATATTATCATTCATCATACGATTAAAATTTTCTAAAGGAAATTTAGAATCAATACAAATGATACCAAGAGGTTCACTTGCAAATATTACAGCATCCGCAATGTTACCATTAGAAAGACGATATTGTTTCATATATTGATGATCATTATCTCCATAAACATTCGTCAATAATGTATATAATTCTATTTCACCCCAGGTTCCTCTAGTTTTTTTATCCGTTAATACATTTTGTAATGAATTAATATCTTTTGCTAAAGTTTTTAAACTTTCTTGGGTAACATCGATTTTAGTCATTTGTTTAAGTAAATCATTGAATGATCGATTAGTTTTTTCATATGTTTGTTGAAGATTAGAATGCAATTGATTTTCAATATTAACTAATCGATCATAAGTAGTATTATTTAAAAGATGCATATCTTGTTTTAAACTATTAACTAATTTATGTTCAAAATCATATAAATTTTGATCTAAATTATCTTGAATATTCTTGATTTCATTATATTGTTGTTTCTGAAACTCTTGTAAAGTTTGTTTAAAAATAGCTTGTTGACGATCATTATAAACCTTAATAAATATTGCAATAAATATTAGAATAATTAAAACTAAAATGATAATTAAAATATCCATTGTTGATAATTCCTCCTCTTTTCTTCTAAATATTGCAAATAAGCTTTTGATCTTTTAAATTGTTTACTAATTATTCGATAATTAAAATTAATAGTATCTTTTTGTCCATTATAAAAAACTAATGAAGTTTGTTGTTGATCAACTTGATGAAAAGCATATAGAGCGTGATAATTTATATAGATACAATCATCATTAGATAAACTTGTTGTAGGCATTAATAATGTATGTTCATTTATATAGATACAACATTTTTGCCTTACATTTAATGCATATCTAAATGCATCAATTCTTCCTTGTATACTAGATCCATTTTCAAGGCACCAATATGAAATAACCTTAAATGGTTTTTGTTCAAATACATATTTATTACCATCTAAGGTTACTACTAAAGTCTTTTTATTTAATTTATCATATTTAACAATTGCCACAGTCTTCATGGCAGTTACCATCACATTGGCAAGATTTCTCATCGTTGCAATTGCCACCACAACATCCTTGAATATTTTCTAAAGCTAAAGTATCAATAGCAAAACATTCAATTTCAATCATCGCATTTTTAGGTAAAGCTTTTACTTCAACACATGATCTTGCAGGATATGGAGCATTAAAAAATTCTCCATAAATTTTATTAACTACATCAAAATTAGCTAAATCAGTCAAATATATAGTAGTTTTAACTACATGACGAGGTTCTAAATGTTTTTCTTGTAATAAAGCTCTAATATTTTGTAAACATAAACTAGTTTGTTCCTCAATAGTTTTTCCCATTTCACCAGTTTTAGCATCTATTGGTAATTGACCAGAAATATAAATAAAATCTCCTAACTTTAACCCACAAGAATATGGACCCACAGCCTTAGGCGCTTTTTCACTTTTTAATTCTTCTCTAAACATATTTACTCTCCTATTATTTTAAAATTCATATTTTCGATATAAGTATAAAAAATATTAATACTTTTAGCAATTATAATGCCTATTCATATTCATCATTATCATCATTGTCATCAGTAAACTTATAATACTCATCTTCCATTTGTTGAATCTTTTTGGCATGATGTTGACTAAAAACGGAAATCATAA
>CASEWY010000007.1 GCA_949291625.1 uncultured Bacillota bacterium | reverse complement strand
GCTTTTTTGCAATCCATCATACCAGCGCCAGTTTTTTCTCTTAATTCTTTAACTAAAGCAGCTGTAATCATTATGCTTGTTCCTCCTTAGCAACTTCTGCTTGTTCAGCTTTTGGTTGTGCTTCTACAACTTCAACTGTAGCTGCAGCATCTTTCTTAATGAAACGTCTTTCTGAATTACCTAAATTTCTTCTTTGTAATTCTCTTGCACGTCTTTCTTCATTCTTTTGACGACGACGTCTTTCATTTTCAGCAGCAACTTCTTCAACATTGATCATAACATCTTTCATTGTTACATCTTCAACTGTTTCATCTTCTTGATGAGCTACACTTAATAAACCGCCTTTAGCTTCAACAATAGCGTCAGCCATAATGCTAGTCATTAATTTAATAGCTTTAACTGCATCATCATTTGATGGAATTGGATAATCAATAACATCTGGATCAGCATTAGTATCAATTAAAGCAAATACTGGAATATTTAATTTTCTAGCTTCCGCAACTGCATTATGTTCTTCAGTTGGATCTACAACGAAAATTGCATCTGGCAATTTTTTCATATCCTTAATTCCACCTAAGAAGTTTTCTAATCTTTCTTTTTTCTTAGTTAGAACAGCAATTTCTTTCTTAGGATAAACATTGATAGTACCATTATTTTCCATTTCTTCAATTTCTAATAATTTTTTGATACTCTTTTGAATTGTTCTAAAGTTAGTCAATGTTCCACCTAACCATCTTTGGTTAACATAGAAAGAACCAGAACGTAAAGCTTCTTCTAATACAGCTGTTTGTGCTTGTTTTTTAGTACCAACAAATAATACTTTACCATTGTTTTCAGTAATTTCTTTTAAAGCAGCATAAGCTTTTTCGATAGCTTCTTGAGTTTGTGCTAAATCGATGATATGTACACCATTTTTAGCAGTGTAGATGTAAGATTTCATCTTAGGATTCCATCTACGAGTTTGATGTCCAAAATGAACACCATTTTCTAATAATTTACGCATTGAAACAACAGTCATAATTTATTTTTACCTTCCTTTCCGTTGTTTTCCTCCACTTTTTCTAACATCAATAACTCTAAATGAGCACGGAATTGATGAATCCAAAGTGTGTGTAATAGGCATTTTGCCGTCAATTAATATATCATAAAATCTATTTAAAATAAAGGTTTTTTTGCTCTTGGATGAGCTTTTTGTACTACATTTTTTAATTTATCAATCGTTATATGGGTATATATTTGTGTTGTACTTAAATTTTCATGTCCCAATAACTCTTGAACTATCCTTAAATCTGCACCATTATCTAATAGATGAGTAGCAAAGGAATGACGAATCATATGCGGATGCACTTTTTTATTAAGTCCTGCTTTGATTCCGGTATTTTCTACAATTATTTGAATATAGCGATTTGAAAGCATCTTTCCTCTTTGATTTAAGAAAACATGTTGTAAATCATCTTTTACCCATAGATTCCTAGCATTTGTAAGATACTGTTTTAAAATATCACCACATTCTTCATAAAAAGGTACTAATCTTTCTTTATTCCCTTTTCCAACTATTCGAACATAACGTTCATTAAAATCAATATCTTCTATTTTTAAAGATGCTACTTCCGCTAAACGCAATCCACAAGCATATAACAAAGAAATAATCGCTTTATCTCGCAATTGTAGCGGATCATTTTCATCTAAACAATTTAACATTTTATCAATTTCGTCATAAGTTAAAAATTCTGGTAGTTTTTTATCACTTTTAGGATTTTTAAATTGTTTAAAAGGATTATCTTCTACTTGATGTATTTTTTGAAGATATTTAAAAAAGCTACGCAATGCACTTAAGTTTCTACTATAAGTTGTATTAGAAATTTTAACATCCGTTATCTTTCCACTACGTAAAGCCGTTATATATTTAAAAATAAGTTGTTTATCTACTTTAGAAAAATCATTTATTCCTTGGGCTTTAATATATGATATAAATCTTTCTATATCGCGATGATAAGCTTCATTAGTTGCATTTGATCCACTTTTGGAAAGTTCAATATAAACTAAAAATTGTTCTAATAATTCTTCCATATTGTTGATTTAATTTTTGCTAATGCTTGAGGTGCATAAGCTTCTTTCTTTTGCGCTTTTTTAACTTTTTGTTCTAAACGCATAATGCCAAAATTAGCATTCATCGGTTGGAAGTTTGCAGGATTAGCATGACATATATAATGAGCCATAGCGCCTAACATACACTCATCTCCTAATATGATAGGTTCTTGATGATTCAAATAACGAATCATATTAATTCCCGCTAATAATCCACTACCTGCGCTTTCAACATATCCTTCTACTCCCGTAAGTTGACCTGCAAAAAACAAATCATCTCTAAATTTACATTGATAAGTTTCTTTTAAACATTTTGGTGAATTGATATAAGTATTTCTATGCATCAAACCATAGCGAACAATTTCAGCATTTTCTAAGCCTGGAATCATATGAATGATTCTTTTTTGTTCCCCATAAGTTAAATGCGTTTGAAAACCTACAATATTATATAGCGTTTTTATTGCATTATCTTGACGCAATTGAACTACAGCATATGGTCTTATGCCATTATGCTCAAGTCCCACTGGTTTCATTGGTCCAAATAATAAAGTTTGTCTACCTCTTTTGGCCATTACTTCAAAAGGCATACAACCTTCAAAATAAATTTCCTTCTCAAATTCTTTTGGTGCATGAACTTCAGCATTAATCAATTCATCATAAAAATGATCAAATTCTTCTTTAGTCATCGGACAATTTATATAATCAGCATCACCCTTATCATAGCGTGATTTATAATATGCTTTAGAAAAATCAATAGAATCTTTAGTAACTATTGGAGCTGCCGCATCATAAAAATAAAAATCATCTTCGTTTAGATATTCTTTAATTGCCTTAGATAATTTGTCACTAGTTAATGGTCCACTAGCAATTATGCAAGGACCATCAATTATATGATCTACTTCTTGGCATTCAACAGTGATATTTGGATGTTGTCTAATAGTATTAGTAATTATCTTTGCAAAGCCTTCGCGATCAACTGCTAAAGCACTACCTGCAGGAATACGTGAAGCATCAGCAGCTTTCATAATTAACGAATCTAATAAACGCATTTCCTCTTTAAGCAAACCTACCGCATTAGTTAAAGCATCGCTTCTTAAAGAATTTGAACATACTAATTCGCCAAACAAATCTGTTTTATGGGCATCACTAGATTTTTTAGGACGCATTTCTAATAAACGAACTTTAAATCCTTTATTAGCTAATTGATAGCTTGCTTCGCATCCTGCTAATCCTGCTCCAACTACCGTAACATCAAACATTACTTCTTACCTCTTTTTTTAGCAGTTTTTTTCTTGGGTTCAATTGGAACACCATCTAAACTTTCCATATAATTACATTTTGGATATGCTGAACATCCAAGGAAATAAGTATTAAAACGTGATTTTCTTTTTAATAGCTCACTACCACATTTTGGACATATCTTACCGGTTGGCTCTGCAACCTTCTTAGTCTTATCAGTTTCAATTTTTCGCGTATATTTACATGAAGGAAAGTTACTACAAGAAATAAATTTGCCATAGCGCCCTGTACGATAAACTAATTCACTACCACATTCTGGACATTTTTCCCCTACTTCTTCCGGCTTAATCTTCTCCATTTTTTCATAAGCATCATCTACTAATGGATTAAATTTATCCCAGAAATTTTGTAAGGCTAAGATATTATCTTCCTTGCCTTCAGCAATCATATCCAACTCATCTTCCATTTGCGCAGTATATTTTACATTAATTATACTAGAGAAAAATTCATCAAGTTTTTCTTCGGTTAATTCACCTTGTTCAGTTGGAAAGAATACCTTAGTTTTAGCTCCTTCAGTTGGTTTTTTCAATTCTACATAACCACGAACTTGAATCGTATCAATGATTGATGAATATGTAGAAGGTCTACCAATTCCTAATTCTTCCATCTCTTTAATTAATCTTGCTTCAGAATAGCGTAAAGGTGGTTCGGTAAAATGTTGATCAGCATTTATCTTTTCTGCTTGATAAGCCTGTTTTTCAATTAATGCTGGTAAAATTACATCTTTAGTAGTTTCATAACTATCATAAACTTTTAAATAACCATCAAAGATCAATTGTGAACCATTCGCTACAAATTCATGATTATTTTGTATAAAAGTATATGTTAATGTATTAAGCTTAGCACTAGCCATTAAACTAGCTAAAGCACGAGCATAAATAAGCTTATATAATTTATACTCATCATTAGTTAAATATTCTTTAATCTTTTCAGGAGTATTCTCTAAATTAGTAGGTCTAATAGCTTCATGAGCATCTTGGCTAGAAGCATCATTTTTAACTTTATAAAAACCTACATATTCTTTACCATAATTATTATTGATAAATTCTTTAGCACTATTAATAAATACATTTGACAATCTAGTACTATCCGTACGCATATAAGTAATGATACCTTCTAAACCATTTGCAAGTTCAATACCTTCATATAATCTTTGAGCAACACTCATCGTCTTCTTAGCACTAAATCCTAATTTAGTCGAAGCTTCTTGTTGCATAGTAGAAGTAATAAAAGGTAATTTAGGATCTTTTTTTCGAACTTGAGTTTTAATATTATCTAAAATAAATGGACCTTTTAAACATTCTAAAATTTTATCTGCTTCTTCTTTAGAAGCTATTTTAGCTTTAGAATTATTTATTTTAGTCAAAGAAGCTTTAAATTGTTTACCATCTTCATTAAATAAAGCATCAATTGTCCAATATTCCTCAGGAACAAAAGCCTTAATTTCTTTTTCCTTTTCAACAATCAATTTTAATGCAACCGACTGTACTCTACCAGCCGATTTACTCTTAATTTTATTCTGTAATAATTTAGACAATTTAAAACCAATGATACGATCAAGCATCCTTCTAGTTTCTTGGGACTTAACTAAATTTAAATCAATCTTACGTGGATGTTTAAATGCATCTAATACCGCATCATGTGTAATTTCATTAAATACTACACGATTTACATCATTGATATTTTGATCAAGCACAATTGCCAAATGCCAGCTAATAGCTTCTCCCTCACGGTCGGGGTCGGTAGCTAAATATACTTTATCACAATTTTCAACATGCTTTTTTAAATCGTCTACTACATCTTTTTTACCCTTAGAAATAACATAGGTAGGAGTAAAATTATTTTCTATATCTATGCCTAAACCATCTTTCCCTCTAGTTGCTAAATCACGAATATGACCTTTACTAGAAACTACTTCATAATTTTTCCCTAGATATTTTTCAATTGTTTTAGATTTAGAAGGTGATTCTACAATTACTAAATTTTTCATCCAAATATTAGGCAAGGATACTCTAACTTCTATAAGTTAGTAAGGAATTGCCTACTCCTTTCTTCTTTTAAATAACTATTCCTTGCACTTAGCAATTCCTTTTTTTAATATCTAATTTAATAGATAATGCAGTCTTACGACTGTTATGTAGCCATCGACAATGTTATTCCAAGGTTTAGCGTATTGATCATTTGTTTTTACCCATCAGAACTGTTTAAACCAATACCGTAGAGCAAGGAACTTGGATATACATCCCTTGGTACCTATTTCTTAGATAACGTAGTGCTCAAAGCACTTAGTCTAATCAACAAGAGCTTTTTCAAGCTCACTTCTATATGTGGTGGGTTATTGACCCTATCATCCTTTCATTATTGACTGTTGATAACAATAACTTAATTTATTTAAACTTGCAAGTAAAAAATGCATCAATTTCATCTTTTAAGATAATATTTGCTCCTTGTTGTATCAATAAATTGCAACCTTCCCCTAATTCATCATTTAAAGGATAAGGTATACAATAAATATCTTTTCCCAATTCTAATGCTGCATTAACCGTATGCATTGTCCCACTTTGAATCTTAGCACAGGTTACAAATAACCTTTCACCTAATGCCGCAATCAAACGATTACGCCAAGGAAAATGATGTTTAGCAACCTTAACATCATGAGGATATTCACTAATTATTAAACCATCTTTTTTCATATGTGCATATAAAAAAGCATTTGCCGCTGGATAACAATAATCTAAACCACTACCAATTATTCCAATCGTATTATTATGTTCGATACCAACTTGATGCACTAAAGCATCTACTCCATGAGCTAATCCTGAAACAAGACAATATTCTTTTACTAACCCTGTAGCTAAAGCTACAGTCATTTCATAAGCATAGGCATCTATCACTCTTGAGCCCACAATTGATACCTTTTTTCTTTGCAATAATTCGATATTTCCTTGATAAAATATAACCCAAGGAGGATTAGCCAACATTCTAAAAGCTAAAGGATAATTATCATCAAAAATAGTTATAAATTTTTCTTTAACATCATAATTATTTACTTCTTCTTCATTTAAAAATGCTTTTTCAATTTTTTTATAATCTCCTTGATATTTATAACAAAGATTTACAATATAGTTTCTTTTTTCCATACATACACCCCTATATTGTATAAACAAAAAAAGTTAAATATCCTAGATATCTAACTTCATTTGATCTAGATTAGCCACCGGCCCATAAGAATGTCTATGAATAGGACAAGCTCCATATTCTTCTAAAGCCAGTAGATGTTGTTTAGTAGGATATCCTTTATGTTTAGCAAAGCCATATTGCGGATATAATTTGTCATATTCTAACATCAAACGATCTCTTGTTACTTTCGCTAAGATGCTAGCAGCTGCAATATTAACACTTTTTTGATCACCTTTAATAATTGCTTCTACTTGTTTATTAGAAATATCTAAAGGCATTGCATCCGTTAAAACAACATTAGCATTTAATTCTAAAGCTATTTTTTCCATTGCTTGCTTAGTAGCTTGATAAATATTTAAAGTATCGATAGTCTTTTCATCAACAATTAATATCTTATAAGCTAAAGCATCTTTAATAATAATATCATATAAAAATTCGCGTTTTTTCTCACTAAGCTTTTTAGAATCATAAATCATATCAGAATTATAACCCACTGGAAAAATAACTCCAGCAACCACCAATGGTCCAGCAATTGGTCCCCTTCCTGCTTCATCAATACCCATTATTAAAGATGGATAATATTTTTTCTCATACTCATTACTTGTTGTATGTTTCATTAGCATCTATCCCAGGTTAGACCACCAAATTTACCTTGTCTAACTTGTTCCACAAAAAATCCATAAGCTCTTTCAATATCTAATTCACCATTAGCTTTAATAAGCTTTTGTTTTTGAGCAATCAAAGAAAAAATATTATTTATATCTTCACCAATATTAATATCATATTGTTTAATTAAACGCTCAGGATAATATTCAATCATCTTTTTCATTGTAAAATATGCTATATCTTCCATATTTACAATTTCATCTTTAATTGCTTTACATAAAGCTAAACTCAATGCAACTTCTTGATCATCAAATTTAGGCCATAATACTCCTGGTGTATCTAACAATTCTAAATCAGCATCTAAACGCATCCATTGCAAAGCTTGAGTAACCCCAGGTTTATTCGCAACTTTAGCTATCTTCTTTTTCGCAATCGCATTGATTAGAGTACTTTTACCAACATTAGGAATACCTACAACCATAGCACGAATAGCTCTAGGTTTCATACCTTTTGCTTTCATTCGCGCTATTTTTTTAGCCATTATTTTACGACAATCTTCAATAATAATTTTTTTCACGTTATCATGTAAACTATCAATAGCTACACAACTAGTATTTTCATTAGTTAAATATTCCACCCAAAGTTTAGTTTGTTCATTATCTGCCTGATCCTTTTTAGATAAGACAATTAAACGTGGTTTATTATTAATTAAATGATCAAGCAAAGGATTTGCACTACCATAAGGTATACGCGCATCACGAATTTCAATTACCATATCAACTAATTTTAACGACTCTTCCATCAAGCGTCGCGCCTTGTTCATATGCCCAGGGAACCATTGAATATTAGCCATTATTCCATCACCTTAAATGGCCAAATCATAATATCAACCACTCCCTTTATATCATCATATTTAAATGCTCCATAAAAGCGCGAATCCTTAGAATTAGGACGATTATCCCCCATAACAAAAAACTCATCGCTTCCTAAGGTTATTTCATCAAAATCTTGGGTAAATATGTCAAAACTATTTACATAATCTTGATCAAGATAATATTCATCGATAGGCTCACCATTTACCATTACTTTTCCATCAATACAAGAAATAGTATCATT
>CASEWY010000006.1 GCA_949291625.1 uncultured Bacillota bacterium | reverse complement strand
AATTATAATTATTTTTTTCATGATACTTATCCCCTATATAAATATAATTGATTTTTTATAAATAAATATTTCTAATTTTTTTAATAGAAAGTAACTATCTGTATTAAACAAAAGTAGCATATAGCTACTTTTGTTTAATGATATCCATGACACTCTATACTTGTAACATTACTATAGCTACGAGTTGTGCTATTTCCACAGTTATTACAGATATAAACATCAACATAATGTGTGGTATAAACTTTATCCGTACCATATGGATATCCATGTTGACACTTTTGTTCAGATGTTGTTGTATTTACTGTTCTTGTATAAGCATAATTTAACTCACCATTATTGCATGAGTAACACCAAGCACCACGCGCATCAACATTAACTACTGCAGACATTAAAATAACACTTAGCAAACTAATAGATAAAAATTTTTTTAACATATTAAATTACCTGCCTTTCCTCTAATACCATCTAAAAGTACTTTTATGGTAATTTGATATTATCAAATTTAAGGATAATTATGCAATATGTTTTTTGACCTAATTTACTATATTAAAATGCAAATGATTGCAAAAAATTTTTAAGATAATTATGTTAATTTTGTTATATTTTTTCTACTATAATAAGAAATATAGCTAATTTTTTATTAGCAATGGATTTTTATAATACAAAATAAGTATTAAAATTAATTTACGTACTTAGTATTATAATACATTTATCATTTCTTTGTAAATAGCATTTTATACCTAAATTGACCTATTAACACTAATTCTAAAATATAAAATTTTAAAAAAAACCCTGATATTTTAATTAATACCAGGATTTTTAATATGCATTAGTCTTCGTTAGCTCTAGCAACTAAGCGATGGTATCTAGTTTGAGCATCTTTCTTAGTCTTAGCAAACATTTGTTCTGCAACTTCTTTACCTTTTAGTTTAATTAATTGAGCAAAACGATTTTCATTCATTAAGAATTCTTCGAATTTATCCCAATTAGGTTCTTTAGAATCGATTGTTAATGGTTTTTCATTACGAGGATCGAAACGGTATAGAGTTACATAACCGCATTCAACAGCTTTCTTTTGAACTTGTTGATGATTGCTTAAACCACCTTTGATACCATGTTCAGCACATGGAGAGTAAGCAATAATCAATGATGGTCCATTATAGCTTTCAGCTTCACGTAATGCCTTTAATGTTTGGTTACGATCAGCACCCATTGAAATGCTTGCAACATATACATGACCATAAGCCATAGCGATTTGACCAAGATCTTTCTTAGCTTGTGCTTTACCACCAGCAGCAAACTTAGCGATTGAACTAGCTTGGCTTGATTTAGAAGATTGACCACCAGTATTAGAATATACTTCGGTATCTAGACATAAGATGTTAACATTTAAATCATTTGCGATTACATGGTCTAATCCACCATAACCGATATCATATGCCCAACCGTCTCCTCCGACGATCCATACTGATTTACCTACTAAGTCTCTTTCTAGACCTAATAATTCTTTTACATCTTCATTAGCACTTGCTTTTACACCATTGATAATAGCGTCTTTGCAAGCTCTTTGTGCTTCACGATCATTATTAGCATTAATATATGCTTCAAATGCTGCACGTAATTCAGGTTCAACCTTATCCATATTGTTTTCCATGATAGATAAGATTCGAGCTTCTTTATAGTTTTGAGCAATTGCCATACCAAAACCATATTCAGCATTATCTTCAAATAAGCTATTTGCCCAAGCAACACCTTCACCATTCTTATCATTTACAAATGGAGTACTTGGAGTACTAGAACAATAAATCATTGAACATCCAGTAGCATTAGCTACTAACATATCACGACCAAATAATTGTGATACTAATTTATAGTAAGGAGTTTCTCCACATCCAGGACATGCACCACTTACTTCAAAGTAAGGCATCATGAATTGAGAACCTTTTACTGTATGTGTAGGGAAATATTGAGTCTTATATTCAACTTCTTTATATAGGTAATCAGCCAATTTTTCTTGATCAAGTTTTTCATTGATATCAACCATCTTAAGAGCTTTATTACCAGCTTTTCCTGGACATTCAGTAACACATAGACCACAACCTACACAGTTAGCAGGTGAAACTTGGATACGATATTGTAAATGAGCAACATCTTTACCCATTGCAGGAATTGTCTTGAATTCCATTGGTGCATTCTTAACTTCTTCTTCAGTTAATAAGAATGGTCTAATTGTAGCATGTGGACAAACGAATGAACAGAAACCACATTGGATACAGTTATTTGGATCCCATGTAGGAACTTGAACAGCGATTGTTCTTTTTTCTTTAAATGCTACATTATTTCTAATTGAACCATCTAATAAGTTATTTTTAGTAAATGCACTAACTGGTAAATCATAACCATCTAATGAGTTGATTGCCATTACATGTTCATCGAAGTATTCATCACCAGTTGATACACGAGTTGTATCATATGGTAAGTTAGCCCATTCAGGTTTTACTTCTACTTCAACGATACCAGCTTTACCTTCATCGATAGCTTTATAGTTTAATTGAACGATTTCATCACCTTTTTTAGAATATGATTTTTTAGCAGCTTTCTTCATTAAATCAACTGCAGTATCATAAGGCATAATTTGTTCATTTAAAGCAAAGAATGCAGATTGTAAGATAGTATTAGTTCTTCTTCCCATACCAATCTTAGCAGCAATTTCAGTTGCATCAATGATATAGAATTTAGCATGTTTCTTAGCTAAATTAGCTAACATACGATTTGGTAAATGGTTTTCAATTTCCTCTTTGTTAAATGTTGTATTCAACAAGAATGTACCACCATCTTTTAATGGTGTAACCATATCATATTTGAAGCAATATGCATCTAATGAACAAGAAATGAAATCAGCATTATTTACATAATATGTAGAACGAATTGGAGATTTACCAAAACGTAAATGGCTTCTAGTAACGCCTCCAGCTTTCTTAGAGTCATATGCAAAATATGCTTGAGCATATTGATCAGTATTATCACCAATAATCTTGATTGAGTTTTTATTAGCACTAACTGTACCATCAGAACCTAAACCATAGAATAAACAAGAAGTATAATCTGTAGTTAATTCAATTGGTAATGGTTTTAAAGATAAGAATGTAACATCATCTTCAATACCAATTGTGAATTCTTCTTTTGGTTCATCTTTAGCAAGTTCAGCATATACTGCATTGATTTGTGCAGGTGTAGTATCTTTACTACCCATGCCATAACGACCACCAATAATTGTATAATGGCAATCTTTCAATGAGTTTAATACATCTAAGTATAATGGTTCACGAGCACCCATTTCCTTAGTACGATCTAATACAGCAATCTTTTCAACAGTTGATGGTAAAGCTTTCTTTAACCATTCAGTTGAGAATGGACGATATAAGTGAACTTTAACTAAACCAACTTTTTCACCTTTAGCAACTAATGCATCAACAGTTTCTTTAATTGTTTCAGTAACGCTACCCATAGCAACGATAACTCTAGTAGCATCTTTTGCTCCATAATAAGTAAATGGTGCATAGTCTCTTCCTGTATGTTTGCTAATTTCTGCTAAGTATTTAGCAACTACATCAACTACTTTATTATAATGAGCATTTTGAGCTTCACGACCTTGGAAGAAAATATCATCGTTTTCAGCTCCACCTCTAGTTACAGGGTTAGTATGAGGATTTAATGCATTCTTTTTAAATTCTGCTACTTTATCCCAGTCAACTAAAGATTTTAAATATTCTTGATCCATTACTTCAATTTTTTGGATTTCATGAGATGTTCTAAATCCATCAAAGAAATGAATAAATGGAACACTTGCTTCAATTGCAGATAAGTGAGCAACACCTGCTAAATCCATACATTCTTGAACAGAATGAGAACATAGCATTGCTACACCAGTTTGACGGCAAGCATAAACATCTTCATGATCACCGAAAATATTTAAAGCACGACCTGCTAAAGCACGTGCAGCAACGTGAATAACTCCTGGAAGCAACTCACCTGATAACTTATATAAGTTTGGAATCATCAATAACAAACCTTGTGAAGCGGTAAAGGTTGTTGCTAATGTTCCTCCTTGCAATGCACCATGCACTGCACCGGCAGCCCCAGCTTCTGATTGCATCTCTACAACTTTTACTGTTGTATCAAAAATGTTTTTACGACCTTGTGATGCCCAAGCGTCAACTACTTCAGCCATTGGTGAACTAGGTGTAATTGGATAGATAGCTGCTACTTCACTGAACGCATACGCACAATGGGCTGTAGCGGTATTTCCATCCATGGATTGAAAAACCTTTTCAGTACTCATAATTTCCTCCTAATTATCCTTTTTAATTATAAAACAAAAAGACTATTTTTTAAATAGTCTTTTTAACCCCTTTCAAAACTAATTTAGACAATATAAACACCATCTACATCATCAATTTCTTTTAATTTGACTTGAATATCCTCATTAGTAGCTGTAGGAACATTCTTTCCTACATAATCTGCTCTAAT
>CASEWY010000005.1 GCA_949291625.1 uncultured Bacillota bacterium | reverse complement strand
TAAAGTATTACTGGAAAAAGATAACTATGGTAAAAGTAATGCTGGTAAGGGCATGAAGATTAATGTTGAATACGTTAGTGCTAATCCTACTGGTGATTTGCATCCAGGGCATGCTAGAGGGGCGGCGATGGGTGATAGTGTTACCCGCTTGATGAAGATGGCTGGTTATGATGTTACTAGAGAATATTATATTAATGATGCTGGTAATCAAATTCATAACATGGCTAAAAGTTTGCAAGCTCGTTATTTGCAAGCTTGTGGAGTGGATGCTAAAGTTCCTGAAGATGGATATCATGGACCTGATTTAATTGAGATTGCAAATAATTTATATGCTGATAAAAAGGATGCATATATTGAAGATAATCAAGAGAATTATGAATTTTTCCGTCAATATGGTTTAAATAAAGAATTGGATAAATTAAAGGCTGATCTTAAAGCGTTTAATGTTGAATTTGATGTTTGGACTAGTGAAAAGTCTTTATATGATAGAGGCTTAGTTGAAAAGAGTTTAGAGACTTTAAAGGCTAATGGTTATACTTATGAAGCTGAAGGTGCTTTGTGGTTAAAGACTACAATGTTTAATGATGATAAAGATCGTGTATTGGTTAAATCTGATGGTTCTTATACTTATTTGACTCCAGATATTGCTTATCATTTGAATAAGTTAGATCGTGGCTATGATAAGTTGATTGATTTATTGGGTGCTGATCATCATAGCTATATAACGCGTTTAAAGGCGGCTATTCAGGCTTTAGGCTATGAGGCTGATAAATTAGAAGTTGATATTATTCAAATGGCTAGAATGATTAAAAATGGTGAAGAGTTTAAACTAAGTAAGCGTAGTGGTAAAGCAGTTAGCTTGCGTGATTTATTAGATGAAGCAGGTAGCGACGCTGTTAGATATTTCTTTGTTTCTAGGGCTGCTGATACGCAAATGGATTTTGATTTGGATATGGCTACTAAACAGTCTAATGAAAATCCAGTTTATTATGCGCAATATGCGCATGCTAGAATGTGTTCAATCTTACGTCAAGCTGAAGATATTGAATTAGCTGATCATTTTGATTTAATCAAACATGAAAAAGAACTTACATTATTAAAACAAATTAATGAATTTACTAATGTAGTAATTGATTGTGCAACTACACGTATGCCACATAAAATGTGTAACTACATTCAAAAATTAGCTAGTGATTTCCATAGCTTCTATAATGAATGTAAGGTTATTGATACTAACAATTTAGAGTTATCTGCTCAACGTTTAGCTTTAGTTGAAGCTTGCCGCATTACATTAAATAATGCTTTAAATAGTATTGGTGTTAGCGCACCAGAAAAAATGTAGTTTTAGGAGGATTTACAATGGCAAATCAAACGATGACTGATGTAGCATATACTTGCTTATCAAAGCGAAAAAAAGGAATGGAATTTATTAAGCTTTATGATGAAGTTATTAAAACCTTAGCGATTCCAGAGAATTTACAAAAGAAAAAAAGAGCTCAATTTTATTCAGAATTGATGCTTGATAATCGTTTTGCAAATCTTGATAACAAGTGGGATTTAAGAGCTCGTCATACCTTTGATGAAACCCATATTGATACTAGTGCGATTGAAATTGATGATAATGAAATCTTTGAAGATGAAATTGTCGAAGTAGAAACTGATGATCATGATGATTTAGAAGAAAAAAATAAAGAAGAAGAGGATTATTAATATTAAAGGCTAATGTTTGATGCATTAGTCTTTTTATATATTTGTATAATGCTTATAGATGTGTTAAATTAATTTTATATAAAGGGATATTATTATGGAATTAATAGGGTTTTATTCTTGTTTTATTTTAGCTATAATTTTTGGAATACTAGGTTTTATTTTTATGATGCTTAAAGATAAAGGTGCTATATTAGTTTCAGGTTTTAATAGTTTTTCTAAAAATGAACAGGCTTTATATGATAAAGCTAAAATTGTATATGATATGCGTAATAGCTGTTTTATTTGGGCTTTTATTATGTTTTTAGGAGCTATTTTTTCTTATTTTATAGGAAATTATATGGCTATAATTGCTTATATTGTTTGGTTTATCTTATTTATTAAAGATGTGAAGTTAAATAATCGTAAATCTTTTGAAAAGTATTTAATTAAATAAAGCGCTTTCATTAATTGATATTTAGTGCTATAATAAAAACACCTTGTGAAAAGAAAGGATGTTGGTAAAATTGCAGTCAGTTAAGAAAATAATTTTATTTTTAGGAATCGTTTTGTTAAGTGTATGTAGTGTTAGTGCCGAATCATCATTTATTAGCCCTATTGAAGATGGTGAAGTAGTTCGTGATTTTGATAAGGAAAAAGGTTATAAGCGTATTGCTTTAACGTGTGAAGATATTAATGAAGCTAAGGTATTAGTTAGCGCTGATGGTGAAATTACTAATATTGATAAGCGTTTAAATGGTACTTATGATGTTACCATTACGCATGAAGATGGTTATATTAGTATGTATATCGATTTGGGTAGTGTTAATTATAGCGTTGGTGATAAGGTTGAACAGGGTAATAATTTAGGAAAAGTTAGTGATAATATGGATTACTTGGTGTTTGTTATTATCAAAGATAATGTTCGTTTAGAAAATACGAAAGATTTAATAGTGGAAAATTAATCTTACTACTTTAAAAATGTTATAAAATGTTTTAAAATTGAGTTATACAAGTAGGAGGAAAATTTAAAATGGTATTAGTTTCTGCAACAGAAATGATTAAAAAAGCTCATGAAGGGCATTATGCAGTTGGACAATTCAACATTAATAACATGGAATGGACCAAATCAATTTTAGCAGCTGCTCAAGAAGCAAATTCACCTGTTATCTTAGGTGTTTCTGAAGGTGCTGGTAAATATATGGCTGGTTATAAGAATGTTGTAGCAATGGTTAAAGAAATCCATGATTATATGGGTATTACAGTTCCAGTTGCTTTACATTTAGACCATGGTACATTTGAAGGTGCTAAAGCTTGTATCGAAGCTGGCTTTACTTCTGTAATGTTTGATGGTTCTCATTATGATTTCGAAGAAAATGTTGCTAAGAGTAAAGAAATTCTTGCTTTAGCTCATAGCAAAGGTATTTCTGTAGAATGTGAAGTTGGAGGTATCGGTGGTGTTGAAGACGGCGTTACTTCTAATGGTGAATTAGCTGATCCAAAAGAATGTGCTGATATCGCTGCTTTAGGTGTTGATTTCTTAGCTGCTGGTATTGGTAATATTCATGGTAAATATCCTGCAAACTGGGCTGGATTGAACTTTGATCGTTTAGCTGAAATTCAAGCTAGCACTGATGGTAAACCATTAGTATTACATGGTGGTTCTGGTATTCCACAAGATCAAATCTTAAAAGCTATCTCTTTAGGTGTTTCTAAGATTAATGTTAATACTGAATTACAATTAGTATTTGCTGATGCTACTCGTAAATATATTGAAGCTGGTAAAGATTTAGAAGGTAAAGGTTATGACCCTCGTAAATTATTAGCTCCAGGTGCTAAAGCAATTACTGAAAAGACAATCGAATTGATGAAACAATTTGGTTCAGCTGATAAAGCTTAATTAAATAATCCTATGATTTTTAGCTCAAGCATATGCTTGGGCTTTTTTAATGGAATAAGGTTGTGTAATTATGCTATAATTGTTGCGTTTGTAAGGAGACTATGATGAAGTATTTCTTTTTTGATATCGATGGTACATTGACGAGTTCTAAAGTGTTTAGTAAGATTCCTGAGTCTACTATTAGGGCTATAGAAAATTTGAAAAAGTCTGAACATTTTGTAGCTTTGGCTACGGGTAGAGCGCAATTTTTGGCTGATGAGTTTGCTCAAAGAATTAAGATAAATAATTATGTTTGTGAAGGTGGAAATTGTTTAGTTAAATATGGTGAGCAAATTTATTTTGAATATCCAAATGTCGATGAGATGAAGTTGATGATTAGGCAATGTGAGATGTTAAATATTCCTTATGCAATTAATATTGATAATGATAGATCTGCTTATAGTAAATATGAAAATTTCTTGGGAATGATTGGTAGAGATGTTGTTATCTTAAATGATGTTAGATATGCGCCTGATATGGATTTTGAGAATCAAAAGGTTCGTCGTTTATTTTTATTGAATAAAGATAGAGATAAGATTGCAAAACTTGAAGGTTTAAAAGAGTTGTGTTTAATGGGTTATGAGTGGTCACCTTTTCGTTTAGTTGAACCTGATGATAAATATAAAGGTATTGAAAGAATGGTTAAGATGTTGGGTGGCGATGTTAAGGATATCGTGGTATTTGGTGATGGTATCAATGATATTAAAATGTTTCAAAAAGCTCCTTTTAAAATTGCGATGGCTAATGCTTGTGATGAACTTAAAGAGTTGGCGGATTTTATTACGCATGATTCGGATGAAGATGGTATAGAATTTGCTTTAAAGCATTTTGGGTGGATAAAATGATAAAGGCTATATTATTTGATATGGATGGAGTATTAATTGATAGTGAATATTACTATCATTTTGGTACTTATACATGGATGAAACGTTTAGGTTTTAAGGGCGATCATAAAGAATTAAATAAGTTAATTGGTACGACTATGGCTACTACTTATGATATGCTTTATGAGATGTTTGATGGTAAATATAGCAAAGAAAAATTGGCAGAAATTAATGAGAAATATTTTAATGAAGAAAATCCTTTAGATTGTAAGAAAATTATGTTTGCCAATGTTAAGGAATGTTTGGTATCATTTAAGCAGATGGGGATAAAGATGGCTTTGTGTTCTTCTAGCCCAATGAAAATAATAATGAATAACTTGCAACAAATGGATATTGAGCATTTATTTGATTGTATAGTTAGTGGTGATGACTTTGAGCGTAGTAAACCTGATCCAATGATTTATTTATATGCGATGGATAAGTTGCATGTTAATAGTGATGAGTGTATCGTATATGAAGATTCTACGATTGGTATAGCTGCTGGTAAGGCTAGTAAAGCATTTTGCGTAGCACGCAAAGATGATCGTTTTGGTCAAGATCAAAGTCAAGCGGATATGTTAGTTAATGATATAAATGAATTATTAGATTATGTAAGGAAGTGAGAATGATGGAAGAAATCTTTAGGATTGAAGGTGGTCACTTGTTGGAAGGTGAGGTAAGAGTTAGTGGGGCTAAAAATGCTACTGTTGCCTTGATTCCTGCTTCTATTTTGGCAAATGGTCCTGTGGCAATTGTGGGTGTTCCGCAGATTGCTGATGTGGATAATTTGGCAGATATCCTAAAAGAATTAAATGTAAAAGTTACTAAAGTTGCAGATGATCATTTGATTATTGATCCTACGCAAATGAAAAATACAACTTTAGATAGTCCAGCTGTTACTAAACTTAGAGCTTCTTATTATTTTATGGGGGCCTTACTTGGTAAGTATGGTTATGTTAAGATTAAGATGCCTGGAGGCTGTTATTTGGGGCCTAGACCTATTGATTTGCATCTAAAGGGTTTTGAGGCTTTAGGAGCAACTGTTGTTTATGATAAGGGTTGTTATACAATTAGTGCTGATAAGTTAGTTGGTAATAAAATTTTCTTGGATATTGCGAGTGTTGGAGCTACCATTAATATTATGATGGCGGCTGTATATGCATCTGGTAGAACAATAATTGAAAATGCAGCTAAAGAGCCAGAAATAATTGATATTGCGACATTGTTAAATAAAATGGGGGCGCAAGTTAGAGGAGCTGGTACTAATGTTATTACTATTGATGGTACTGATAATTTGATGGGTTGTTTCCATGAGATTATTCCTGATCGTATAGAGGCTGGTACTTTTATTATTATTGCAGCGGCAATGGCAAAAAAAGTTAGAGTTACTAATATCATTCCTACCCACTTAGAGGCTTTATTATCTAAGCTTGATGAGATGGGGGTAAAGATGGATGTTGATGTTGATAGTGTTACCGTTTATCATAGTGAGAATTTAAAACCGGTGGATATTAAGACGGCACCATATCCGGGCTTTGCGACTGATTTACAACAACCTCTTACTTCTTTAATGTGTAAATGTAATGGTCAAAGTTCGATTAAAGAGACGATTTATCCTGAGCGTTTTAAACATTGTGTTGAACTACAAAGAATGGGTGCAGATATTGATGTTAGAAATGGTTCAGCTTTAATTAATGGACCTATATCATTATTTGGTGATGATGTTGAGGCTACTGATTTAAGATGTGGGGCTTCATTAATTATTGCGGGTTTGATGGCTGATGGTCAAACACGTATTCATGAAATTTATCATATTGATAGAGGATATGCGAATATCGATGCTAAATTAAGAGCTTTAGGGGCTCATATCGATAGGGTTGAAATTGATGGATAAAAATATTAGAGAATTACCATGGTTAATAGGATGTAGTGGAGGGCCAGATTCAATGGCCCTTTTAGCTATGGCTAGATCTTTAAATATGAAGGTTATGGTGGCTTGTGTTAATTATTTAAAAAGGGATAGCGCTACTAGAGATGTTAAAATTGTTAAGCGTTATTGTTTAAAATATCATATTCCTTTTTTCTTGTTAGATAAGCCTTATGAATATGTAGGTAATTTTCAAGCTTTTGCGCGTAAGTATCGTTATGATTTTTTTAAAGAGTTGGTTAATAAATATCAACTTGCTGGAGTATTGATTGCGCATCATAAAGATGATTTAATTGAAACTTATATCATGCAAAAGGATAAGAAGTTAGCTGTAGATTATTATGGCTTGAAAAAGGAAATTTATTTAGATGGTTTAAGAGTTTATCGCCCTTTGCTTGTTTATGATAAAAGTGATTTAGAGAATTATTGTTTATATCATCGAATTAAATATGGCATCGATGAGTCTAATCTTAGTGATGGTTATGCGCGTAATGTTATTCGTCATAATATGATTGATAAGATGGATAAAGTGGCTAAAGATGAAATGGTTTTAAAAATAAATGAAGAGAATGATAAATTGGCTAAAAGAAACGTTTATTTTGCTTCATTTATTTATGATAATAAATTTAATTTAGTTGATTATTGGAAATTAGAAGATAAAAAAGGTTTTTTGCGTTATTTTTTTGCGAGGGTTGCTAAGA
>CASEWY010000004.1 GCA_949291625.1 uncultured Bacillota bacterium | reverse complement strand
CACATATTGGTATTATTTTGAATATTTATGAAGAACATCTTGATCATTATCATACTTTTGAAAATTATTATAAGACTAAGATTAATTGTGTGGCTTTTCAAGATGAGAATGATATAGCTTTAATTAATAAGGATATTGAATATAAACCTAAAGGTAAAACTTTATTATTGGGTAAAGATATATATAATATTCATGAAAAATTATATTTGCCTGGGCATAGTATAACTATAAATGATACTAATTTAATTGGGGACCATAATTACTATAATATGGCTATTTGTGCTTATATTGCTAAAATATTTAACATCGATGATGAAACAATTAAATGGGGGATTGCTAATTTCAAACCTTTGGCTCATCGTTTAGAAGTATTTGGAACTTTTAATGGTGTTACTTATGTTGATGATGCGATATCAACTATAAATGAAGCATGCATTCAAGCTATTACTTCTTTAGATAATGTAAAGACGGTATTAATTGGTGGTTTAGATAGAGGAATTGATTATCATAAGTTAGAAACATTTTTAGGTGATTCTACAGTAGAAAATATTATTTTAATGTATGCTAGTGGTAAAAGAATATATCAAGAAATGCAAGGAAAAAAAGGTTTTGAAAGATGTCATTTAGTTGATGATCTTGAAGAAGCTTGTGATTTAGCTATAAAGCTTACTAAAGATGGTATTTGTTTATTATCACCAGCTGCAGCAAGTTATGATCATTTTAAAAATTTTGAAGAAAAAGGTCGTAAATTTAAGGAGTTGATACTTGCTCATTATGAAATATAAAATAATTAATTATGATGCAATGTTGATTCAACAAAAATATCATGTAAATGAAATGGTTGCTAAGGCCTTTATCTATAATCATTTGGAAGATTGGCAAATAAAACAAATCTTAGCTCCTAATAGTCAATATAGTATAAATGATGCTTCTAGTCTTATTAAAGCATGTTCACGTATAAAAGAAGCTCAAATTAATAAGGAAAAAGTCTTTATAGCAGGAGATTATGATGCTGATGGGATTTGTGCTACTACTATAATGAAAAATACCTTAGATCAAATGCAAATAACTAATGGTTATTATATTCCTGATCGTTTTAAAGATGGTTATGGATTAAGTCCTAAAATAGTTAAATTAGCTAAAGAAAAGGGTTATAGCTTAATTATTACTGTCGATAATGGTATTAAAGCTTATGAGGCTTTAGCTTGTGCGAAAGATCTAGGAATAGAAGTTATTGTTACAGATCATCATATTTATGATCAACCAATTGATAATATTGTCGTACATCCTGATTTGATGAATGAACAATTTAAAGGATTATGTGGGGCAGGAGTTGCATTACAAATTGCTCGTAAATTAATTGGTGAAAATGATATTAATGATGTTTTAGCTATGGTAGCTACTATTGGTGATGTAATGGAATTATTTAATGAGAATCGGACGATTGTCATTAAGGGTTTGAATAAGCTAGATTGTTGCTTACCAATTAAAGCTTTATTACCAAGTAAAAAGATGATAACAGCCCAAGATATTGCTTTTAATGTAGTACCTAAATTAAATTGTGTAGCTCGCCTTGATGATAATTCTAATGCAAATGTCTTAGTAAAATATCTATTATGTAAAGATGTTAAAGC
>CASEWY010000003.1 GCA_949291625.1 uncultured Bacillota bacterium | reverse complement strand
CGCATTTCTCTTTTTGTTTGTTTTCTGCCGATATAAGAATAGCGTAAAGAACGCATTACTTGTTCATGGGCAGTTCTATATAATAAATGCTTTGAACCAAAGTAACCTTTAGCAAGCTTTAAAACCTTTTTACGTCTATTACGTGTAGGTGTTGATCCTTTAACTCTCATCTTATACCTCCTCTATTAACCTTGTAGTAATTGCGAAATTCTCTTCATATCGCTCTTACTAACTGTTGTTGATTTTCTTAATTGAACTTTTTGTTTGTGTGTTTTGTTAGCAGCAAAATGTGATACATAAGCATGTTGTCTTTTTAATTTACCAGTGCCTGTTCTTTTAACACGTTTTGCTAAAGTTTTCTTAGTTTTCATCTTTGGCATATCATTTTCCTCCTATTTATTCTTTTTTGGTGAAATAACTACGGACATTGTATTGCCTTCTAAAGCAGGAGCTTTATCAGCTTGTGCAATATCACTCATGGCTTCAATAAATTCATTCATGACTTGCTTTCCAACTTCAAGACGTGTAATCATTCTACCTCTAAAGCGCATATCTACCTTAACTTTAACGCCTTGTGAAGCCCATTTTCTTGCTTGTTTTAATTTTGTTTCAAAATCATGGGTATCAATTACAGGAGATAATCTTAATGGCTTAACTTCTGTAACATGTTGATTCTTTTTAGCTTCTTTAGCCTTTTTCTGTGCTTCAAAACGATATTTACCATAATCTAAAATCTTACATACTGGCGGTTGAGCATTAGGAGCTACACAAAGTAAATCTAAATCTAATTCAGCTGCTTTTTCTAAAGCTTCTCTTCTGAACATTTTACCTAATTGTTCACCAGTTGGACCGATTACAAGTACCTCTTTAAAGCGAATGTTTTCGTTGACTAATTCTTCAGTCATGTTGCGTTTATTGATAATAATTCACCTCCATAAATAATTAAAAAGTAGGATACGATAGCGCACCTACTAAACCTACATATATCACTTGTAGCTTTTACCCACATCCTTAGGATATCGGGTGAGAAGAGGTGCTTCTACTTTCCACATTTATTAATTACTCAAATATATTAATGTATTTTTTTAATTTCGTCAAGTATTTTATGCTTTAAAACCTAAAACATCAATAGTAATTGATTTACATTTAATATTAGTCATCATAAAGATATTGTCATAAATTGTTTTTTGCAAGTTTTCACAAATAGTCTTTACATTAACACCATATTTTAAAGTAATACCTGTAGCAATTTCCAATTTATTTTTAATTACTTTAATCTGTACAGGAATTTCTCTATCAATCACAATATTTTCATTATCTTGTAATGAAATATCCACTATTGATTTAAATACTGTTTTATTCAAAGCAATCTTGCCTATTTCATCACTACTTCTTAATAATACATATTCTTCTGCCATAAATATATACCTCTACTTTATTAGTATTATATCAATTAATCTTAAAAAATGGAACTTATTTTACGATGTAAAATTTCTTTAATAAAATCTATATCTTCAATAAATCTATCATATTGCGTATATTCTTCTTGTAAGTTCTCTACAAACTCCCTAAAAATAACCATCATTTTATATAACTTATCTTCATGGATTATTTCAATTTTACCATTTTCTACTAAACAGATTGCTAATTCTTTCATCAATTCATCTTTAGCTTTTTGTTTTTCTATTTCTGTATAAGATGAAAAACAATTTTCATACCATGAAGGTTGAGCAATCAAAGATTTAATTACATTTATAAATTGAGTAAAATCTTGAATATTATTTCCAGATTGAATAGCAAATAACATTACAAAAAAGACATGCCATTCATAGTCTACATTCATGATGCTTTCAAAATACTGTCCTAAAATATTATTAAATGGATCATCATTATGATAAGGCAATTCTAATTTGATTTCTTCGGTAAAAGAAAAATCAGTTATCCTTAATAAATTTAGATGTTCAAAATATTCTACCATTTTAATTTGTGGTTGTTCTGCACTTAAAAAATCAGTTATATAGATAAATTGACTTAAAATAGATGAACATTTTTTAAAATCAATGGTAAAGCCAATTTCTTCTGTTAATTTAACCATCAGCAAATCATTAATGGTTTTTGCAACAAAAATCTTAAAATTATGTTCATCCATACCAATATAATCATTACTAGTATTATTATTTAATATTTCTTTATAAACGATTTCTAATTGTCTATCTACTACATCTAAATTATCTCTAATAGTTCCTAAAATATTTTTCATAAATGAATCATAGGCAACAAAATTTGTATTTTTATATACTACTTGATGTTCTACTTCTGACCAAAAACTATGAACCAACGATTTAATTTGTAATTCAAAATTTACAGTATTATTTTTACACTGATAGTAACCATCAAGACGATAAATAGTAAACCCATTACGTTGCAACTGTGGTTGAGGCATACGCAAATTCAAATAAACATTAGAATCATATATGCATTGATAATAATTATCATCATAAGGTTTAAATATATCAAATAATTTATTATAAATACGCGATTCATCAACTATAAATCGACATTCAATTATCAAACCTATAAGATCACTTAAATGATTTAAAGCATCTTCAGGAGTATCATATTTCAAATAAAATTTATTTCTAATTATTTTTTCTTTTAAAGATTCTTTTTGTTTAATTCTTGAAGAGATACGAATATATGATTGATCTTCAGCTTCTAATGCTTTAGTAAATATACTTCTTAAATCTTGTTCAAGATATTCATAAGTTTGATGATTTTGTTCAAACTTATCTATTGTTTTATGTATAAAATCAAAAAGTGCTAATGTCATAATTATACCTCTAATATAATCTTAATCCCTTAGGATATTTATTTTTTAATATTTTCCCATCACCTTTTGCAAAACCGATATTTATATCATTATAGCTTAATGCTACATATCCCTTATAACCTTTAATATTTAAAGTGTTTCCCTTAAAATAGTTTAATATATCTTTTTCACTTAATTCAATAACCTTCATACAATTATTAACTTTTGTTGATTTAAAACCTATAGATGTATAAAAATGTTGATGTGGTTCAAATCTAGATTTAATAATTTCGCCACATAAAACTTGATTTCTTATTACTTTTAAACCATTTAAGTTAATAAAAGGATTATTACCTGCATAAACTTTATCTTTATTTTGGAATATATATTTAGGTTGTTGAATCCAATTTTCCTTAATAAAACTTTTAGCTACAGTATCTACTTTACTATCATAAGTAGTAAATTTAGCAGTATTAGAACTACCATTTTTAACCATTTTAGCCATAAAGTGTCCTTCAGCATCATCCATTGGTAATATTCTTCGACATTTAGTAGTATCAATAGATGTTGGATAGCCTTCTTTACCCCACTCTACATCAATTTTAAGTAGTGTCATATCTGGATGCTTATTTAAAAATTTTTCGATAACTTCTTCATTTTCTATTTTATTTAAAGTGCATGTCGAATATAACATTATCCCTTCTTGCTTTAAACATTTATAAGCATCTTCTAATATGTTCAATTGTCTTATAGCACAAGATTGGACATGTTTTAAGCTCCAATCTATTTGGGCATTTTCACTTTTTTTAAACATACCTTCACCAGAACATGGTGCATCTACTAAAATCTTATCAAAATAACCATTAAAATGTTTACTTATGTTATTAGGATTATCATTTAAAATAATGCAATTATTTATGCCCCATCTTTCAATATTACTTAATAGTTTAATTGCACGTGAATTTTCAATCTCATTAGCAACTAATAAACCCGTATTATTTAAATTTTGCGCAATCTGTGTAGCCTTTCCTCCTGGAGCACTACACATATCTAATACTTTATCATCGGGTTTAATTTCTAAAAGATCAACTACGCTAGCAGCACTTGGTTCTTGAACATAAATTAATCCTTGTTTATGGAATATCGTATTACCTAATGATTCAGGTTTATCTAAAACATAAGCATTATTAGCAAACTTTGATTTATTACAATTTATAGGATATAAATTAAAAAAATCTTCTTTATCAATTTTTAAAGTATTAATTCTAAAACCTTGATGAAAAGGTTTTTTTAAACTTTCCAAGTATGCTTCAAAATTATCTTTAAGCATATTTTGCATATAAGTAAGATATTCTTTATTCATGATTTTTCAAAAACCTTCTAACATGATTAACATCTTGTTCAAGTTGTAAAGCTAAATTGCTTTTATTACTAAATTTCTTTTCATGACGCATAAAATGGTCAAATTCTAAAGCAATTCTTTTTCCATAGATAGTTTCTTTAAAATCTAAAATATATGCTTCTACAGAAACTTTTATACTTTCATTAAACGTTGGATTATGACCTAAATTAATCATAGCTTTATACCATTTATTATCAACTCTAACATAGCCTGCATATACGCCTAATGAAGGTATGATAAACTCTTTATCAACGGCAATATTAGCTGTAGGAAAACCTATCGTTCTACCCTGTTTATGTCCATGAATTATAGTCCCTTCAATTTGATAACGATATCCTAATAAATCATTTGCTTTAGCAATATTATCAGATTGAATTAATTGAGTAATACGTGTTGTAGATATTTTTTGATTATCAGCACTTACACAATCAATTACTTCTACATTAATATCACTTTGGCTTTTTAAAGTATCGATATTTCCTTCCCCTTTAAAGCCATAATGAAAATCAAAACCACATATTAATGTTTTTATTTGTAACGGTTTTAAAACTAAGTCTTCAAAATCCTTATAATTTAAATGTGCCATTTCTTTAGTAAATTGTAAAATAATAATATTTTTAATACCTAATGATGAAGCAATATTAACGCGCTGACGCATGGTAGTTAGATGTTTAGGATCTTTTTCATTTTTTACTACAACCCATGGATCGGGATCAAAAGTAATCAAAGAAGGTTCTACTTTTAATTCTTCAGCAAGTTCAATAGTCTTTTTTATTAACATTTTATGACCTTTATGTAATCCATCAAAGTACCCTATACATGCAACAATAGGTTTTCGAGGATTATATTTACGATCTAAACTAAATTGTATAATTCTCATCTATAATAGACCCCTTCTACATTTATATAAACCTTCTTTTTCTTTTTCATAAGCAGCAACTATAATGCCATTATGAATTAAAATAACAATATCGCTTTTAACTGTTAAACTAATGCGTTTTCCATTTTTTACATCATTAAATAATTCATCATTAATTTCTATTTTTTGATAATTTTCATCGATAATATCATTAATAGAAATATCATACAAATGTACTAATGCATCATCGATAATTGTGGCATCTTCAACAGTTATATTTTGAATCTTAGTTCTTCTAAGATAATTCATGGTTCCTAAGTTATTACTTGCCTTAGCAATGTCTTCTACTAATGTTCGTATATAAGTACCAGCTGAAACCACCGCTCTAATTTTAAAAGAATCATTAGAATATTCTAATAATTCTAATTCATATATGTTAATATCTCTTGGTTCTCTTTTTACTTCTTTTCCTTTTAAAGCTAATTGATATAACCTTTTGCCATTTTGTTTTATCGCAGATACCATCGGAGGAATTTGTTTTTGTTTACCAATGAATTTTTTTAATATTGTTTCCCATCCTTGTTTATCTAGGTTTGTTATTTCTTTTTCTTCAATAATTTTCCCCCAAATATCTTGAGTATCAGTTCTAATTCCTAATTTACATGTAGCTATATATTCTTTTCTATCATGATTACAATAAGGGAGAAATTTAGTATATTTACCTAATAATACAATCATCAAACCGGTAGCATTTGGATCTAATGTTCCAGTATGCCCTATGCGTTTTTCATTAGTTAATTTTCGTAATTTATAGCATACATCAAAAGATGTCATATTTTGTGGTTTATCGATTAAAATACATGCATCCATTTATTTTCACCTTTTCCCCTATGATTATACTAAATTTATGATATAATAGCAAAACTAAAGGAGTTTAATATTTAATGTCAATAAAAAAATTAGTTGGATTGATAAGAAAAGCAGATAAAGCATATAAAATGATCGATGATGGTGATCGCATTGCCGTAGGAGTTAGCGGTGGTAAAGATAGCATGTTACTTTTATATTGTTTAAACAAATATAAAAATGTTGCTAAACGATTTGATAATAAGGATTTTAATATTGTAGGTATTCATTTAGATATGGGATTTTCTAATATGGATTTTTCAAAAGTACAAGATTTTTGCCAAAAAGAAAATATTGAATATTATGATATTAAAACAAGAATGTATGATATTTTAAAACTAAATAATAATGAAGACAATACCTTAAAATGTTCTTTATGCTCTACTTTAAAAAAAGGTGCGGTAATTAAAGAAGCCAAACGTCTTAATTGTACGAAAACAGCATTTGCTCATCATGCAGATGATGCAATCGAAACATTGATGTTAAATATGATATATGGAGGTAAAATTGCTACATTTGCTCCTAAAATGTTTTTAGAAGATAGTCAAATGATGTTTATTCGTCCATTTATCTATGTATTTGAAAACCAAATAAATCAAAGCATCAATGAAATCAATATTCCTATTGTTAAAAGTACATGCCCTAATGATGGATATACTAAACGTCAAGATATTAAAGAATTATTACATAATATTTATCATCAATATCCAAGTGCTAAAAATAACTTTTTACTTGCATTACATAATGAATCACAACTATCTTTATGGCATGAAATAAAAGAAAATAACCAAAATTTGACAAATTAGTTAAAAAAACTATTGACAAATTATTAATTGATAATTAATATACATTCATAAAATAAAACATAGAGGTAGCGATGCAGAAGAGTAAGCAGATTTAGTTGGCAAACGTTTAGATCTGCCCAAAGGCAACCATCGCCGAACAAGATATGTAGGCATATATGTCTTGTGGGGTCATAGGGAATACTTATGACACTCCTTCATTCGAAGAGGTGCTATTATATACTGAAGTTTTACCGTATGTAATAGACATACGGTTTTATTTTATATTTTGGAAAAGGAGATTTTAAAATGAAAAAATTATTAATGGTTTTACTTAGTGTTTTATTGGTTGCTTGTTCTTCAAGTTCAAATCAAACTACTTCATCTACTCAAGAAAGCGAAGATACATTTGTTGTAGGCATGGAATGTGACTACGCTCCATTTAACTGGACACAAGTTGAATCTTCAGATACGGCAGTACAAATTAGTGATGTTGACTATTGTGATGGTTATGATGTGGTTGTAGCTAAAAGAATTGCAGATGAATTAGGAAAAGAATTAGAAGTCAAAAAAATCGTTTGGGACAACTTAGTAGTTGCCATAAACCAAGGGGATATCGATGCGATTATTGCTGGTATGACTGACACCCCAGATCGTAGAGAACAAGTAGATTTTACTGATCCTTATTATGAATCACAAATGGTTGTTATAGTTCGTAGTGATAGTGATTTAGTAAATATTAGCGATATTCAAGAATTGAGTGGTTATAAAGTTATGGGACAACTTGCTACATTATATGATGATGTAATTGATCAAATCGATGGTGTACAACATATGACTCCTCAAGATTCTTACCCTCGTATGGTTTTAGCATTAAACGAAGGTGAAGTTGATGCAATAACCGCTGAATTACCAGTTGCCCAAGGTGTTGTTGCAGCAAATGAAGGTTTAACTATTGTTCAATTTGAAGAAGGTCATGGCTTTGAAGCCGATACATCAGTTTCTATCGCACTTGCAAAAAATAGTGATTTATTAGAACCAATCAATGAAATTTTAGCTGGTATTTCTCAAGATGAAAGAAATCAAATGATGATTGATGCAACAAATCGCCAACCTGCTATTGAAGAATAATGGAATTTATAACTAATTGTATTGATATTTTAACTCAATACTGGCCTAGCTTTTTTCTAGGTATTAAAACAACCCTATTAATTGCCTTAAGTGGCACCATAATCGGCTTAGCTTTAGGATTATTAGTTGGCGGAATTAGAGCTATTAAGCTAGATAAAAGTGCTTCTTCATCAATTAAAATAATTAAAAAAATATATGATACTATCGCCTGGATTTATATTGAAATTTTTAGAGGAACTCCAATGATGGTACAAGCGGTATTCTTATATTATGCCCTTCGCCCTATTTTCAATTGGACATATATTCCAGCAGGTATCTTTGTTATTAGTGTAAATACTGGCGCATATATGGCAGAAATAGTTAGAAGTGGTATTCAATCTATTGATATTGGACAAACCGAAGCCGCAAGAAGTCTTGGCATGTCTAATATGCAAACTATGATGAATGTTATTTTACCACAAGCTATAAAAAATGCTTTCCCATCAATTGGCAATGAGTTCATCGTTAATATTAAAGATAGTAGTGTATTAATGATTATTTCAATAACCGAATTGATGTTCCAAGCAAAATCTATTGCTGGATCTACTTATAAATTTACTGAAACTTATTTTATTACTGCTTGTGTATATCTATGTATGACATTAACTACTAGCCTTATCTTAAATATGATTGAAAAGAAAATGAATCATACAAAAACTACCCTTCCTCAATCAGATACATTTGCCCAAACCATGAACTTAGCAAAGGAGCAACCAAATAATGAAAGAGCTTATTAAAATTAATGATGTTCATAAAAAATTTGATCATCTTGAAGTATTAAAAGGTGTTAGTTTTGATGTTTATAAAAATGATGTTGTTTGTTTAATTGGTGCTAGTGGTTCAGGAAAATCTACCCTTCTACGTTGTATAAATTTATTAGAAATTCCTGATAGTGGCGAAATAATCGTTGATGGACAAAATATTTTACACACTAAAGATATAAACAATTATCGTGCCAAAGTTGGTATGGTTTTCCAACAATTTAATCTTTTCAATAATATGAGTGTTTTAAAAAATTGTATGATTGCCCAACAAAAAGTATTGAAAAGAAATGCTAGTGAAGCTCAAGAAAAAGCCTTATATTTCTTAAAAAAAGTTGGTATGGAAAATTTCATCCATGCTAATGTAACAACTTTATCTGGTGGACAAAAACAAAGAGTTGCGATTGCTAGAGCATTATGCATGGATCCTGAAATATTATTATTTGATGAACCTACTAGTGCTTTAGATCCTGAGATGGTTGGCGAAGTACTTGATGTTATGAAAAACCTAGCTTTAGAAGGTTTAACTATGGTAATTGTTACTCATGAAATGAGCTTTGCAAAAGAAGTTAGTAATAAAGTTGTTTTTATGGCTAATGGCATCATTGAGGAACAAGGTAATCCAACCCAAATTTTTGAAAACCCTCAAAGCGAAAAAACAAAAAGTTTTTTATCAAGATTTAACCGATGAAATTTAAAAGAATATATATCGAAATTACTAATATTTGTAATTTAAATTGTAGTTTTTGCCAAAAAAATACTAGAACACCTCAATTCATGAGCATCGAAAATTTTAAACATATTATTCAACAAATCAAACCATATTCATCCTATATATATCTACATGTTCAAGGAGAACCATTATTGCATCCTGATTTAAATGAATTATTAAACATATGTGATAATGAGAATATTCAAGTTCAACTAGTTACCAATGGAACATTAATTAAAAATCATATGGATATATATAAACATCCATCATTACGCAAAATTAGTTTTTCTCTGCATTCGATTGATCAACAATCAATAGATGCATTAGAATACTATCTTCCAATTGATACATTTATTAATAATGCAGCTAATAAATTTATTGAACTACGCTTTTGGAATCGAAATGATATGCAAGAAAAATCTAAAAAGATCTATGAATATATAAGTAATAATTACAATTTACAAGCTACAAATAAAATTGATAGTTATAAATTAACTTCAAATATTTATTTATATTTTCAAGATGAATTTGAATGGCCTACTGTAGCAAAAAATGATAATCCTAATGGTTATTGTTATGCAGCTAAAAATATGTTAGCCATTCTAGTAGATGGTCAAGTATCAATATGTTGTCTAGATGCTCAAGGAGAAATAAATCTTGGAAACATCTTTAATCAAGATTTATCATCCATTTTGAATATTGATAAATATCAATCTATTCTAAATGAATTTGCTAAAAACAAATGTCATGAAGAATTATGTCAAAGATGCACTTATCGTAAACGTTTTAATAGCTAGCAACCGCTAGCTATTATTTTTATTTATATTCTAAAAATTATATATGTTTAATAAATTAAAAGTGTAATACCATCATATAAACCTAATTCATCTAAAGACAATTTAGGATCAAGACAAATATCAGTATATTTTACATACATTAAAATATCATTCAAATCATAATTTTTTAATTCTATTATTAATTCTTTAATCATTTTTAAATTTAAAAATAAACTTTTATGTTTATCTAATATACACTCTAATTTATATTGAGCAATAACAAATTCTAAACATGCATATAAATCATGATTCATAAAGCTTTATCCTTTCAAATTTACCTTGATATTCTAATATACCTTGATTAGTATTTAAATCTTCTTTAATTAATAAATTAAATATATATTGATTTTTAAAACCAGGTCCTATCCATAAGCGATATGGATAATACCTAGCATCATTTAATTTCTGATATTCTTGAACATTCATGAGATATACTTTGGCTTTCTTATTAATATCATTTGATATTAATATATCTTGTTTTAAACATAAATTTTCAAATTGTTTTAAACAATGAGGATTACTAGCAAGTACTAATAAAGGAAAATTACTTATTAAAATATTATTAAAATCTTTATAAGTTAAACCTATTGCTAAACAACCTTTAATATTTTTAGTCAATAATAATTTATCAGGCATTGTTATTATTTTTTGTTGTTTAGGATAATTTATCTTATTAAATAAATTTTCCTTAATGTTTTCATCAATATTTATATTAATAAATGGTAATAGATGTTTATTAAAACATAAACCATATGTATGATCTAAATCTAATTCATCAGCTTTGGTAGTATTAAATATATTAAATAATTCATTTTTTTCTTTTATATCTATACTTATTCTTTCATTTATTAAATTTAATATTTTACCATTAATAGAGTTTGCACTATTACTTATTAATAAAACTTGAATATTATATAGTTCAAAGTTTGCTAATAAATCATAAATTTGCATAACCTTATTTTCATTATTTGTACAAAAGCGATTAATATTAGTAAATATAAGCAATTTT
>CASEWY010000002.1 GCA_949291625.1 uncultured Bacillota bacterium | reverse complement strand
ATTTGTGAAAACCCTAAGCATAAACAAAGACAAGGAAACTAGGAGGATTTATAATATATGGCTCGTATAGCTGGTGTAGATATTCCACGCGATAAACGTGTAGTGGTTTCACTAACTTATATCTATGGAATTGGATTATCAACAAGTAAAAAAGTATTAGCTGATTGTGGAATTAGCGAAGATATCAGAGTTAAAGATTTAACTGATGAACAAGAAACATTAATTCGTCAACATATTGACCAAATTAAGGTTGAAGGCGATCTTCGTCGTGAAACACAATTAAATATCAAGCGTTTGATGGAAATCGGATGCTACAGAGGAATTCGTCATAGAAGAGGACTTCCTGTGCGCGGACAACGTACAAAAACAAATGCTCGTACACGTAAAGGACCACGTCGTACTGTAGCAAATAAAAAGAAATAAGCGGTAGGAGGATAAATTAATTATGGCAACTAAAACAACTACACGTAAAAAACGTGTGCGTAAGAATATAGCTAAAGGTACTGCTCATATCCATTCAACATTTAATAATACTATCGTTACTATTACAGATGAAAAAGGAAATGCAGTAGCTTGGTCTAGTGCAGGTGCATTAGGTTTCAAAGGTTCTCGTAAATCAACTCCATATGCTGCACAAATGGCTGCTGAAGCAGCTGGTAAAGCAGCAGTTGATCATGGAATGAAAACAGTAGAAGTAAATGTAAAAGGACCTGGTCCAGGTCGTGAAGCTGCTGTTAGATCATTACAAACAGCTGGATTGGAAATTACAGTTATTAATGACGTAACTCCAATTCCTCATAACGGATGTCGTCCACCAAAAAGACCACGTGGTTAATCAACCCATAAGGAGGGAATTGAATGCAAAAATTTGAACGTGCCCAATTTGAAGTAAAAGAATATGTTGAATCAGACAATTATGGTAAGTTCGTATTAGAACCACTAGAAAGAGGATTTGGTACAACAATAGGCAATGCTTTAAGAAGAGTATTATTATCATCTTTACCAGGCGCTGCTGTATTCTCTATTAAAACCGATGGAGTATATCATGAATTTACTACTATTCCTGGTGTTAGAGAAGATGTAGCAATGATTGTATTAAACATCAAAGATTTAATCATGAAGATTGAAGATGATGAAATTTATACTTTAAAAATTTCTGCAAAAGGACCATGCACAGTAACTGCTGGTGATATTATTTGTCCTGAAAGCGTAGAGATTTTAAATAAAGATTTAGTTATTGCCCATATTGAAAAAGATGGTGTTTTGGAGATGGAATTAAAATGCCGTAACGGTCGCGGTTATGTGAGCTCAGACGGTAATAAGCAATTATATCAAACATCTTCTACAGCCATTGGAACGGTTTATACCGATTCAATCTATACTCCAATCAAGCGTGTAGCTTATGAAGTAGAACCAACTCGTGTTGGTCAAGATGCTAAATATGATCGTTTGATTATGGAAATTTATACAGATGGTTCAATTACTCCTCAAATGTCAATTGCATTAGCTGCAAGAATCTTGATTGATCACTTAGATATCATCACAAGTGTGCGCGAAGAAGTTAATGACATTGATTCAATTATGAAAGAATCAAATGGAGAAGTCGTACATAAAACTCAATCAATGATGATTGAAGATTTAGACTTATCAGTTCGTTCTTATAACTGCTTGAAACGTGCTGGTATTCAAACAGTTGAAGAATTAACGCAAAAAACTGAAGAAGAAATGATGCGTGTTCGTAATCTTGGAAAGAAATCTATGAAAGAAGTTAAAGAAAAGATTACAGAACTAGGCTTAAGTTTTAAAGCTTTTGAGTAATTAAAGAAAGGAAATATTTAAGATGTGGAATCGTAAATTTGGTAGAAATGCCGATCATCGTAAAGCAATGCTTAGAAATATGGCTACATCAGTTATCTTATATGGTAAGATTGAAACAACTGAAGCTAAAGCTAAAGATTTGCGTAGCGTAGTTGATAAAATGATTACTTTAGGTAAAAAAGGTGATCTTCATTCTAGAAGACTTGCTGCTAGTTATATTCGTAATGTTGTAGCTGATGAAGAAACTTGTCAAACAGTTCTTCAAAAGTTATTCAATGAAGTAGCTCCTAAATATAAGGATCGCAATGGTGGTTATACTCGTGTTGTTAAAAC
>CASEWY010000001.1 GCA_949291625.1 uncultured Bacillota bacterium | reverse complement strand
CAGCATTTTATGATACGCGTTATGAGGATTCAATATTAACTGAAAAGCGTATAGATGAAATCATGAATGAAGTTGATGATTTAGCTCTTGTATTATTTGATTATCATAAATAGAAGCTTTAGGGCTTCTTTTTTTGTGCTTGAGTTTGTGAAAAAAAGAATTTTTTCCTAGCTGTTAGGAACATGGTGGGGTGAGATTTATTTGTTGATTGTGTAATATATAAGTATGAACTCAAGACAATACAAAATAATCGAAAAATTAAATGAAAAGGGTCAATGGATTACAGGTAAAGAATTGGCCTTAATGTTAAATGTATCTGATCGTACGATTAGAAATGATATAGAAACTATTAATAAAGAGTATCAATGATTAATTTTTTCTAATGTTAGAAGTGGATATTGTGTTAAAAAAGATATTTTGATGCAGGCTAATATTATTAGGAAGAATGATATTCCACAGACTTCACAAGAGCGTTGTAAGTATATTATCGTTGAACTTTTGTTTAAGAAAAATAGGATTAATATCTTGAATTTACAGGATGAAATATTTGTTAGTGAATTTACGCTTAAGCATGATTTAAAGGCTTTGGATAAAATGGTTAGCAAATATAATAGTCTGAAATTGGTTAAAAATGGTAATTATATTTCACTTGATGGTAAAGAAGAGGATAAGCGTTTGCTTTATCGTCAAATGTTAGCTAGTGAAACACAGGGTAATTTTGTTGATATTAATAAAATTGATGAGTTGTTTCCGGATATTAATTTAATTCGCGTTAAAGATGAACTTGAGAAGATTATGAATGAACATGATTTTAGTATTCGTAAAGAGTCTTTTCCGATGTTGATTATTCATGTTGGGGTGGCTATTAAGCGAATGATGTATGCGAATTATATCGATATTAAAAGAAAAGAGGCTATTCGTCAGACATTAGAGTATAAAATTGCGGATGAGTTTTTTAATAGAATTTCTACTTTTGTGCAAATTGAAGTGAATGAGAATGAAGTTGAATTGTTTGCTGGTTTGTTGCTTGGTAGAAGGGCTAAAGAATTTGTTGATACGGATGTTTATGCTGCACAGGCTGAAGAACTTACGGATATGATTATTGAAGGTATTTTGAAACAGTATGATATTGATTTTACGGAAGATAGTTTCTTCCAGAATGGCTTGAATATTCATATTCAAAACTTGCTTGAAAGGATTATGAATGGAACTACAGTTTCAAATGTTTATTTAAAAGAGATTAAAAAAAGTTATCCTTTGATATTTGAAATGAGTATTTTTGTGGGTAGGATTATTGAAAATAAATTGAATGTGCAAATTCAAGAAGATGAATTGGGTTATTTGGCTATTCATATTGGGGCTGCATATGACCGTTTAAATACTAAGCGTTATTATCATGCGATTTTGATTCATCCTAATGGTAAGACTTTGACAGATATTTGTTATAAGAAGATTAGTGAAAGATTTAATGATCGTTTAGTTATTGATGAAGTTACGGATTATTTTGAAGAAAGATTAATTGAAAGATTAAATCCGGATTTGATTATTACTACTGTACATATGACTACTACGTTAGATATACCGATAATTAATATTAGTATGTTTGCGAATAATAATGATGAATTTAAAATTTCTAAGGCTATAAAGGAATTGGATACTAGAAGGAATCGTGCCTTATTTTATAAGAGTGTTAAAGAATTAATTAGTGATGAGTGTTATTTCTATAATTTAGAGTGTGATACTTATGAAGATGTTATAAATGTCATGTGCGATAAATTGTATAGTGTTAAAAGAGTTGAAAAGGATTTTAAGAAATATACTTTTGAAAGAGAGAAGATGGCATATACTTCATTTAATTATGGATTTGCGATTCCTCATCCTTTGGATTATGCGACTATTAAATCTACGATTGGTATTGCGATATTGAAAAAGCCAATTAAATGGGGCGATTACTTGGTTAAATATGTAATATTGTTGGCTATTAGAGATGATGAGAAGAACTTGTTGAAAGTGTTCTTTGATTGGTTTGGCGATGTTAGTGATAATGCTTTATTTATGGCTAATATCAAAGAGGCTCGCAATGCTGAACAGTTTATTAATTTGATTATGGGTAAGGATATTTAAGATGAAGAAAAAGGAAGTTAGAAGAAAAATAGTAGAGGCACCATTGAGTAAAAGGGTGTTTGCATATGTTGTTGATTGGTATTTAGGTTGGGTTTTTACAGCTTTACCAGTTGCGTATATGTGGACAGTTATTAGTCAAAAGGCTGAAATGAATATGGATATAACTTTATTTGAGAGTCCATATGGTTATATTGCGGGAATTTTGGGAATTTTATTTGGTATTATTTATTATTTTGTTTTTCCGCTTATTAGTGATGGACAGACTTTGGGTAAAAAGTTTTTGTCAATTAAGATTGTTGGAGAAAATAATGAGAAGTTGTCGGCTAAGAATTTAGCCATAAGGCAAATTTTAGGTGTAATGATAGCTGAGAGTTCTTTTATCTTAGCGGGAAATTATTTGGCACAGATGATTGGTATGATTACCTTTAAGGAAGTTGGTACCATCATTACTTATGTAATGTTAGCTGGCTTTATTATTTCTTGCATAATGGTATTAAGGAAACAAAGAGCTATTCATGATATTTTGGCCCATAGCAAGGTTATAGAGAAAAACACAGATTAGGAGGTACATTTTATGGAAGATATGGAATTATTGTGTTTTAAAATCATTTCTGCTGTAGGAGAAGCTAAGAGCGATTTTATCGCAGCTATTGAAGCAGCAAAGCAAGGGGATTTCGCAAAGGCAGAAGAATTAGTTAAGCATGGGGAAAGTGTATTTGTTAATGGGCATACAGTACATGCGGGATTAATTCAAAAAGAGGCAGCAGGGGAAAAGACGGAAGTATGCTTGTTATTGATGCATGCTGAAGATCAATTGATGTCTGCTGAAACTATTAAACTTTTAGCTACGGAATTAATTGAAATCTATAAGAATAAATAGTTATTATGATGAAAACTTTTGCTTATTTGGTTAGAAGATTCTTTGCATTTGGTGCAGATTGGTATATTTCTGCCATTTTGATTAATCTGCTTGCAAATGGTATTTCTAAACTTTTACCTATTGAACATAGTATTCATGTGGCAATTATTATTTCTTCGCTTGTAGTGTCTTATTTATATTTTGTGCTTGTTCCTATTAAAGTTTGGAAAGGTCAAACTTTGATGAAAAGAATGATGTATTTAAAGGTTATAAGTGATAATGATTCTTGCTTGAATGTGTGTAAATTAATCGTTAGATATTTTGTAGGTTGTTTAATTTTGGAGGGGGTAATTTTTATTCCTTCTAGTAATATTCGTAGTGTTTTATTACTAATTGTGCCTAGTTTAGAGGGTTTATTGGTGATGGTTAATTATGCAATGATGGCTACTAGTGGGTTGAGTTTAGTGATGATGCTTATTGATTATAAACATAATTTTAGAATGTTACATGATCGAATTTCGCATACTAAAGTTGTTGATTATGCAAAGATTTCCTAGCAAGTAGGAAAAAAGTGATTTCTTTAACAAGTTTAAAATCGGTATCATTTAAATACAAAAGGAGGGATATAGATGAAACGATTTTATCTATTCTGTAATGCTGGTATGTCTACTAGTTTATTAGCTAGTCGTATGCAAAAGGTTGCAGATGCAAACAATTTGCCAATTGAAATCAAAGCTTTCTCTGATTCAAGAATGGCAGATATCGTAAATGAGTTTAATCCTGAAGTAATTTTATTAGGGCCACAGGTTAAACATCTATACGATAAAGTAAATGAAAGATATGGCGATAAACACGTTGTATCCGTAATTGATAGCGTTGACTATGGTAATGTTGATGGTGAGCGTGTATTGAAAAAAGCTATTAAGCTTTATAAGGAAAGGGGTAAATAAACGCTTATGATGGCGAAACTTGAAAAGTTTTTGATGCCAGTTGCTAATGTACTGACACGAAACAAAATTTTGTCAGCAATTCGTGATGGTTTCTTAGTTTCAGTTCCTATTACAATTGTTGGTTCAATATTCTTATTAATTTCTAATTTCCCTGTTCAAGGGTTCTTAGATTTCATGACTTCAATTTTTGGTGCAGGATGGGATTCATACTTAGGTAGAGTTAGTTCAATTGCCTTTGACTGTACTGCATTATTGAGCTGTTTAGGTATCGGTTATTGCTACACTCGTGAACAAGGTGTAGAAAATAAAATTGCCGGTGGTGTAGTTGCTTTAGTATCATTCTTAATCATCACTCCACAAAGAATGGAAGTTGTAGTTGAAGGTGCTGCTGAAGCTGCTAGTTTTAGTGGTTTAGGATTCACATTCTTAGGAACATCTGGTATGTTCTTGGCAATGATTACGGCTATTATTTCCGTTAAATTATTCTGTTGGGCTACTCAACACAATTTAGTTATTAAACTTCCTGATGGTGTTCCTCCAGCTGTAATGGATTCATTTGCTTCATTGATTCCAGCTGCTATCTCTATGTTTGTATTCTTCGTAATTGGAATTATCTTCTCAATTACACCATATGAATATGCTCATTACTTCATTTATGAAGTATTACAAGCACCACTTGTTGGTTTAGGAAGATTGTCTGGATTCGAATTAATTTATCAATTCTTATCTACATTATTCTGGTTCTTTGGTATCAATGGACCTGCTGTTACAAATACTGTATTCTCTCCAATCCACAAAGCTTTAACACTTGAAAACTATGAAGCTGCAGCTGCTGGTTTAGAAATGACTAATATCTTCACTGCTGGATTCTCTGATTTCTTCTGTAACTTTGGTGGTGGAGGATCTACATTAGGTCTTGTTATCATGATGGCATTCTTAGGTAAATCTAACCGTATGAAGAACTTAGGTAGATTATCATTACCTGCTGCAATCTTTGGTATTAACGAACCAATTATCTTCGGTTTACCAATCGTTTTAAATCCATTAATGGCTATTCCATTTATCTTAGCTCCATGTGTTAATACTATAATTGGTTATCTAGCTACAATTACAGGTATTATGCCTGTTACCTCAGGTGTTCAATTACCTTGGACAACGCCAATCGTATTCTCTGGTTACCTAGTTACTGGTTCAGTAATGGGTTCTGTTGTGCAAATTGTTATGTTAGCTCTTAATATCTTAATTTACTATCCATTCTTCAAATTGTTGGATAAGAAATATTTGGAAGATGAAAATGCTAATAGCGGTGTGGTGGATGAATTAGAAGATCTATCATTTGATGATCTAAGTTTGGATTAATTGATATGAAAATTGTGTTAATATTTGACCAGGGCTTAGCAGGCGCTGGGGGAAAATCAAATCCCAATGTTGGATTAAATGCTGTTAAAGGTGGTGTAGGTACTGCCTTAATGATGGAATCTCATTTTAAAGAAATTGGTGCTGATGTTATTGCGACTTTATATTGTGGCAATGAATATTTCTTGAATCATCAGGATGAAGTAGTTACCAAGATGACGGCAATGTGTAAAAAATTAAATCCGGATTTCGTGGTATGTGGCCCTTGCTTCAATTTCCCTGATTATGCAAAAATGGCTGCAATGATTTCAGCAAATATTTTAACCAAGACAGAATTAAAATCTTGTGCAATGATGTCTAAAGAAAATGCTAGTGTTATTGAAGAGTATAAAGATAAAACTCCTATTGTTATCATGCCTAAAAAGGGTGGTACAGGATTGAATGATAGTTATACAGCATTATGTAAATATATTAATGTGGCTGTAAATAACCCAGCTGAGCTTGAAAATATCAAAGCAGAAGTTTGCTATAAGTAGTAACAAATGGGCCTTATTATTTTAATAAGGCCTTTTTTAAAGGAGAATGAGGTTTATGAAAAGATTGCTGATATAACTAAATCTTGTAAACGTTAGTTCGTGGAGGAAAATATGGATACAATAAGATTAGAACAATTGATTAATACTTTTGGAGTTAGTAGTGCAGAAGAAAATGTTGCGACAATAATTAAAGATAATTATGAAAAGAATAATATAATAATTAAAAAAGATCGATTAGGATCTATATTTGCTTATAAAAAGAGTAATAAGGAAAATGCTAAAACTTTAATGATTGCATGTCCATTGGATGAATTTGGATGCATGGTTAGTGAAGTTAAAAAAGATGGAACTATTTCATTCATTCAATTAGAAAGTTTTGCTTTAAATTCTTTCTTAAATCAACGTGTTTGTATTTTAACGCGTGATAATAAGTGTATTTATGGGGTTGTTAGCATTAAGAAAAAAGTTTTAGAAGATAAGTGTGAAATTAAGAGTGTTGATGATTTATGTATTAAATGTGCTTTGCCTTCTAAAGAAGTATTAGAATTAGTTAAACCTGGTGATTTAATTGGTTATGCTTCTAATTTTGTTGATGGTGATATTATGATGGGTAAAGCATTGGCTATTCGAAGCTTGAATGAAGTTACAATTAGTTTATTAGAAAAGATAGCAAATGAAGAATTTGATTATAATATCGCTATTGGTTGTATAGCTCAATCGACAATTGGTTATCGTGGTACACAGACTGCTACATATGTAATTCAACCTAATATGGCTATTGCTTTATGTGGGTTTGATAGTGCTAATAATGATGTTTCTTTAAATGATGGGGTTATTGTAGGTTATTATGATAAACAAATGCTTCCTTCTAAGCGTTTATTAGCTGATGTTGTGGAAAATATTAAACCTAAAGCTTATTTTGGTTTTACGGGTAATGATGGTTCATTTATTCATAAGACTTTAGCTGGTACTCCTTGTGTTAGTATGGGTATGAGTGTTACTAATATGGGTAGTGCTAATGAAATGGTAGCTAAAAATGATGTAAATGCTCTTATTGATAGTCTATATAATTACTTGCATCATTTAAATGAAGATATCATTGTGCATTGTGGATTTGGTGATGATAATGACTGATTGGAAATTAATGGAAGAAATAGCTTGTGCGCCAGGAATTTCTTCTTGTGAAGAAGAGGTTGCACAAATAATTAAAAATGCTTACAATGAATTAAATATTCCTACTTCATATGATGGCTTAGGTAGTTTAGTTGGTTATAAAGATGTTGAAAATAAAGCATTAAAGATTATGATTGCTGCGCATATGGATGAAGTTGGATTTATGGTAAAAGATATTACAGATGAAGGCTTTATTCATGTTCAACCTATTGGTAGTTGGTGGAGCCATATGGTATTGGGACAATGGTATACCATTATTACTAAAGATAAGAAAAGATACAATGCTTTAATGGGAAGTATGGCAACTCATGGTCTACCAATGGAAGCAAGAAATAAGACGGTTAATATTGCTGATGTATATTTAGATTTAGGAGTTAAGGATAAACAAGCTGTATTGGATATGGGTATAGCTATAGGAGATATGGTTGTTCCTTGGGCTAGATTTGAGCGCATGAATAATCCTAAATATATTAGTTGTAAAGCTTTTGATGATCGTATTGGTAACTATATCATGATTGAAGTTGCCAGAAGATTAAAGAATATTAATCATGAAGCTTTATATTTGGCTAATACTATTCAAGAAGAGCCAGGGTTAAGAGGTGCTAGAACAGCTACTCATGTTGTTCATCCAGATATTGCCTTTGCGATTGATACGACATTGGCTGGAGATACCCCGATGAATAGAAATATTTGTAAACTTGGTGGGGGAGTTGTTTTATCAATGATTGATTCGAATTCAATTGCCCCAAGAAAATTAGTTAATTATGTTGAAAAAATAGCTAAAGAGAATAATATTAAATATCAATATGCAGTATTTAATAAGGGTGGTACAGATAGTGGAAATATTCATAAGACTTATGGAGGAATTGTTAATATGACATTGTCTATTCCTATTCGTTATATGCATACAAATCATAGTATTGTTCATGAAGATGATGTTGAAAATTGTATTGAATTACTATGGGCATTAGTTAAAGATTTAAATATAGAAAAATATGAAAGTTTATTGTAATTAGGAGGAAATTTCTATGCATGGAATAATTGCAACTTGGCGTATGGCTAAAGAGGGCATTGAACAAAGTGATAAGATGCTTAAAGAAGGGAAATCAGCAGCAGAAGCTATTGAAGTAGCTATTAAAGCAGTAGAAGATTTTCCATATTATAAATCAGTAGGATATGGCGGATTACCAAATGAAGAACAAGTAGTAGAATTAGATGCAGGTTATATGGATGGCGATACATTGAGTGTAGGGGCTATCTGTGCTATTCAGGATTTTGCGAATCCGGTTAGTATTGCCAAAAAATTGAGTGAAGAAAAAGTTAATAATGTATTAGTAGCTGAAGGTGCTGCTAAATATGCTAGAGAATATCATTTCGAAGAAAAAGAGATGTTAACAGATCGTGCCAGAGCTTTTTATCGTAAAAAGAAAAAAGAATTAGCTGCTCAAGATGAATTGCGCCCATATGATGGTCATGATACCGTGGGTATGGTTTGTGTTGATGATAATGGTAGTGTAACAGCGGCTACAAGTACTAGTGGATTATTT